>NZ_JBITJK010000043.1:0-80921 GCF_044459945.1 Streptomyces sp. NPDC050164 | reverse complement strand
TCCTGCACACCTACAACCACCACCGCTGCCACACCGCACTCGAAGGTCAACCACCCATCACCCGCGTGAACAACCCTGCGGGTCAATACACCTAGAACGCGTCGCCGTGCGCGGCGGTCATGAGGGACTGCCAGTCGGGGAGCTTCACCACGTTCCTGCCGAGTGACGCTCCCAGCATCGCCTCTGCCTGTTCGATCGACTGCCAGCCCGTCCACTCGACCGGGTCGGCTCCTTCTGCGCGCAGTGCCGTGAGCGGGTCCTCGGGGACGTCCTTGTGGATGAGGACCGGGGCGTCCTCCAGCAGGGACGTCGCCGTCTCCTTCGCGCAGGGACGGTTCGAGCCGATGACGCCCGTCGGGCCCCGCTTGATCCAGCCGGCCACGTACTCGCCCGGTGTGACGACGCCCTCGCGCAGGACACGCCCGGCCAGATTCGGCACCGTGCCGCGGTCCGGGTCGAACGGCAGCCCTTCCAGCGGCACTCCGCGATAGCCCACCGAGCGCAGTACCAACTGCGCCTCGACGTCCTCGAAGCGGCCCGTGCCCATCACGCCGCCGTGCCCGTCCGGCGCCGTCCGCTCGAAGCGCACCGCGCCCACGTGGCCCTGCTCGGCGAGCAGTTCGGCCGGACGGAGGAAGAAGCGCAGCCGGATCCGGCGCGGGGCGCCGCTCGGCGGTGTCGCGGACCAGCCGCGCAGCACCTCCACGTTGCGGCGCTGCGGGGCGGGCAGTGCGGAGGGGTCGGTGTACCCGGGGTCCAGGGCCAGCTCCGCCGGGTCCACGGTGACGTCGGTCTCCGGCAGGGTGCCCAGCTCGCGCAGCTCCTTGGTGGTGAAGCGGGCCTGGGACGGGCCGCGCCGGCCCACCATGTGGATCTCGGTCACCCGGCTCGCCGCCAGTGTGGTCAGGGCCGCCTGCGGCATGTCGGTCGGGCTGAGCTCCGCCAGGCCGCGCGCCAGCATCCGGGTGACGTCCACGGCGACGTTCCCCACGCCGATCACCACGGCCGACCGGGCGTCCCGCAGGAACCCGGCGTCCACGGCGTCCGGGTGGGCGCTGTACCAGGACACGAACTGCGTCGCCGACCAGCTGCCCGGCAGGTCCTCCCCGGGGATGCCCAGATGGCGGTCGGTGGCGGCGCCCACGCAGTACACCACCGCGTGGTAGATCTCCCGCAGCCGGGCGACCGGCACCCCGCCGGGGCCGGCCTGGACGCCTCCGAGGAACCGGACCCGGTCGTGCTCCAGGATCGTGCGCAGGTTGTTCTGGAGCGACTTGATCTTCTCGTGGTCCGGAGCCACGCCGTAGCGGACCAGGCCGTAGGGGCACGGCAGCCGGTCCAGGACGTCGACGCGCACCTCGGGGTCCTGCTGGACGAGGCTCTGGGCGGCGTAGCACCCGCTCGGCCCGGAGCCTACGACGGCGACTCGCAGCACGGCGGAACTCCTTACCCGTGATCCCGAGGGATCTCACGAGAGCGCTGACGCCTCCAGCATCGCACCGGCCGGGCTCCGCTGACAGGGTGCCGTGCTCCACTCGGGGCGCGTGTCTGATCTGTAGGGAATGTGATCATTCGGTTACGTTCTGTGTGTGCTGGAAGCATCCTTTCTCAATCTTTCTGATCGCTCGCCGGCGGACAGCGCGGTGTCCGTGCGGCCCGCGTGGGAAGTGCGGGAGAACGAGGACGCCACGCGGTGGTTCGACGTCCGGCTGGCCTTCACGGACGGCGCCCACGTCGACGCACTGGCCGTCGTGGCCAGGGGATGCGTCGGCGTCGAGGACGTACGCGCGCAGCCCGCGCTGTCCCTCGACGACCTGGCGGTGCTCGCCGACTGGATCGAGGACTCGCTGGTCGAGGCGGGCTGCGCCGGTGCCGAGACGGTTCCCGAAGACCGCGGAGGCCAGGGGCGGCGCGCCCGGCCGGCCTGGCCGCGCGGTGCGCAGGGGCGGTGGCTGGTGGCGCGGGAGTACCGCGCGGCCCAGCAGGACGGTGCCGATCCGGTCCTCGCCGTGATGTGCGCGACCGGGCACAGCCGCCGCAAGTCCCTCAGGCTGATCGGCCAGGCCCGGGACGCCGGACTCCTGACACCACGCCGCGCCCGGCGCTGAGCGGGTCCGGCCCGGCGTTCGACGCCCCTTAGGGGTGTCCGCAAAGTCCCGTGCGGACACCTAGAGCATGTCCCGCATCCGTGTGATCTCGCTCGTCTGCTGGGCGATCACCTCGTCGGCCATCTCCTCGATCCGGATGTTGTTGCCCTGTCCCTTCACGTCCGCGGCCATCGTGATCGCGCCCTGGTGATGGGTCGTCATCAGCGTCAGGAAGAGCTGATCGAAGGCCTTTCCGTGAGCCGCGCGGAGCTCGTTCAGCTGCGCCTCGGTCGCCATTCCGGGCATCGCGGCGTGCTCGTGCCGTTCGGCCTTCAGCGGCTTGCCGTACGACTTCAGCCAGCCCTTCATGGCCTCGATCTCCGGCTTCTGGGCGGCGGCGATCCGTGCGGCGACCCGCTTCACCTTCGCCGACTCGGCGCGCTCCGGGGCGAGTTCGGTCATCACCAGGGCCTGGGCGTGGTGTTCGATCATCATGTGGGCGTAGGAGACATCCGCCGAGTTGGGGGAGTCGTTCTCCGAGTGCCGGCCGGCGGCTTCCTCGGCGGACAGGGTGCGGTTCGCCTCGCCGGGCTTGCCCGGCGCGATCACGGCGGGCCCGTCCGCGGCTGCCGGCTTCCGGTCCGGACTCGAGTCGCAACCCCCGGCCGCGAGTGCGGCCAAGGCGACCAGCCCCGTCATGACGACGGACGTACGAGACGCACGGCGGAAGAGCACAACGACCTCCTGTGGCAGACAGGTTGGGGCACTACACCCTATTGATGTGGGCATGACGAGGGCGATACTTCGTGGTGCGTGAACCGTTCCGAAGCGAACGGCACCAGGGAGGAAAACAGTGATCCTGTTGAACGACCGCAGAACACGCCGCAGACGCCTGGGAGCAGGCGCGATCACCGGCGGACTGCTGGCCGCGCTCCTCGTGGCGGCGCCGGCAGGGGCCACCCCCGACCCGGGGGACGTGCCACCCACGCCGAAGGAGGTCTCCAAGAGCGCGCAGGCCGAGGCGCGCGAGGCCATCGCGAACGGTGAGATACCCGGCCAGGACGAGATCGTCCACTCCGCCAACATCGAGCACGTCGCCAACATCCCCAAGGACGTGCTGTCCGGCACCAACTCGGACCTGGCCTTCCAGGGCAGGTACGCCTTCGCCGGCAACTACGACGGCTTCCGGATCTTCGACATCGGCAACCCCAGGGCACCGAAGACGGTGGCCCAGGTGCTGTGCCCGGGCTCGCAGAACGACATCTCCGTCTCCGGCGACCTGCTGTTCCTGTCCACCGACTCCTCACGCAGCGACAGCAGTTGCAGCAGCACCACGCAGCCGGCGACCGAGAAGTCCTCGTGGGAGGGCATGAAGGTCTTCGACATCAGCGACAAGCGGAACCCGAGGTACGTCGCCGCCGTCGAGACCGCCTGCGGCTCGCACACCCACACGCTGGTGCCCGAGCGGCGGAACGTCTACGTGTACGTCTCCTCGTACTCGCCGAACGCCGCCTACCCCGACTGCCAGCCGCCGCACGACGGCATCTCCGTCATCAAGGTGCCGCGGAACGCCCCCGAGAAGGCGGCGGTCGTGGGCTTCCCCGTGCTGTTCCCCGGTGAGGGGCCGGACGGCGGCGGCAACCCGGGCGGTCCCACCAACCCGGGCGTGTCCAAGACCACCGGCTGCCACGACATCACCGTGCTGCCCTCGAAGGACCTGGCCGCGGGCGCCTGCATGGGGGACGGCATCCTGTTCTCCGTCAAGGACCCGGAGCGCCCGAAGGTCATCGACCGGGTGCAGGACAACGTCAACTTCGCCTTCTGGCACTCGGCGACCTTCAACCAGAAGGCGAACAAGGTCGTGTTCACCGACGAGCTGGGCGGCGGCCCCGCGGCCACCTGCAACGAAGCGACCGGCCCGAACCGCGGTGCCGACGGCATCTACGACATCGTCGGCAAGGGCGACGAGCGCAAGCTCGTCTTCCGCAGCTACTTCAAGATCTCCCGCCACCAGGCGGACACCGAGAACTGCGTGGCCCACAACGGCTCGCTGATCCCGGTGAAGGGCAGGGACCTGATGGTGCAGGCCTGGTACCAGGGCGGTGTCTCCGTCTGGGAGTTCACCGACTCGTCCGAGCCCAGGGAGATCGCCTACTTCGAACGCGGCCCGGCGAGCACCGACCGGCTGACCTTCGGCGGCTCGTGGTCGGCGTACTACTACAACGGCTACATCTACTCGAACGAGATCACCAAGGGCTTCGACGTCCTGAAGATCAAGGACCGGCGCACGGACCCGGCACGGTGGATCCACCTGCCCGAGCTCAACGTCCAGACGCAGCCGGACTACTTCGGCTGACCCGTCGGACCGCACTGCCGTGCGGCCCCGGTCGCGAAGAACCGCGACAGATCCCTGTCGCTCCTCCCGCCGGAGGCTTCGGTCTCCGGCGGGAGGCCCAGCTCCCAGTCGAGCTGGTAGCGCTTGAACAGCTCGGCGCGCAGCACCGGGACCGGCATCGGCACCCCCGGCACCAGGGCGGCGTACACGGCACCCATCAGCAGGGCCCGCAGCATCGGGTAGTCGCTGTCGACGTCCCGCGACCCGAGCCGGGCGACGGTGTCCCGCAGCAGCTCGGCCAGGCGCCGCTGTTCCGGGCAGGGCACGAAGCCCTCGGCCTGCAACAGCCCGGCCATGTGCTGGCGCATCAGCACGGGCCGGTCCCTGGCCAGGCCCAGGATCGCGTCGATGGCCCGGGCCATCCGCTCCCTGCCGTCCTCGGTACGCGGCTCGCCCTCCAGCGCCTCCTCCAGCGTGCGGTGCATCAGCCGGTGCACGGCGGATTGCACGAGCTGGCGCTTGCCCGGGAAGTAGTACGAGACCAGCCCGCGGGCCGAGCCCGCCTGGTCGGCGATGTCGCCGAGCGTCGTGGCCTCGAAGCCGCGCTCGCCGACCAGCTCGACCGCCGCCTGGAGAAGCCGCTCCTTCGAACGCCTCCGCAACTCTTCATTGACCGAGGCGCTGCGCGGGGACATGCTGAAACTCCTGCGTTGACTGGCTGCCAGCCAACTATACTCGGAGACGTCCGGCCAGGACCGTGCGGTTCGAGCCGGGGATGCCGTCTGCCTCGGGCGACACGGGGGATCGTCCGAGGCGGGCGAGCAGGTCACCTGTGACCAGGTGACCTGGTGGTGGCCTCAGCTCACCAGGTCCAGGACCGGACGAAGTCCGTCCGGCCGGTCGGTCACCGGCAGGTGATCCACGAAGTGCACTCCGCATCCCAGGGCGGCGGCCCCGCCGTCCGCCCTGCGGTCGTCGCCGACCATGAGCGTCCGGCGCGGATCGGCGCCGAGCGCCTCGCAGGCGGTGGCGAACAGCCGCGGATCGGGCTTCTGGATGCCGTGCTCGTACGACAGGACGTACGCGTCGATATAGGAGTCCAGGCCGTGCTCGCGGAACACCGGGCGCAGGTCCCAGCCGATGTTGCTGACCACACCGACGGGGATGCCCCGCTCCCGCAGCGTGCGGAGCACCTCGACGGCGTCCGGGTACGGGGTCCAGGCCGCCGGTGTCATATGGCGGTCGTACAGCGCGTCGTGCAACGCCGGGTCGGGCAGCGTGACCTGGCGGCAGAGGCCGGTGTAGGCGGCCCGGTGCAGTGCGGCGCTCTGGTCCCGGATCAGCCAGGAGTCGGCGAGTTCAGCCGGCACCCGGGCGGGATCGCCACCGCCTGGCAGCGCCCCGACCGCCTGCAGCGCCCGCGCGGTGGCGGACAACTCCGCCTCGGTGAAGGGGATTCCCGCGTCGGCGACGACGCCGCGCAGCCAGGACTCGGTGGACTCGACACGGAAAAGCGTTCCTGAGAAGTCGAACAACACAGCCGTCATGGGGTGATCCTACGAAGCGGCGGTGTCCGTATGGGTGCGCGGCTGCCGGTGCTCGTGCGCCCACACGGCCAGGGCCACCACCGTCGCGCCCAGCAGCCAGCCGCCCACCACGTCCGACGGCCAGTGGACGCCCAGCCAGACACGGGTCAGCCCCACGCCGACCACGGACACGACGGCCACGGTCACGGCCGTACGCCACACGGCACGGCCGACACCGTGCCGGTGCAGGAGCCACAGCAGGAGGCCGCACACGACCGTGGCGGTCATGGCGTGGCCCGACGGGAAAGCCGAGTAGTGGGCCGAGTCGACAGGGTCGGGCCAGACCGGGCGGGGGCGGTCCACCACCGCCTTGAGGGCCTGCTGGAACAACGTGCCCAGCGTGACGGCCAGCGCCAGCCACACCGCCGTCCAGCGCGCCGCGAACCGCACCACCAGCCACACGACGACGACCGCGCACAGCAGTCGCATGGTCCACGGATCCCACACCCAGTCCGTGAGGATGCGGCACGCCTGGGTGATGCCGGATTCGTCGACCGCCCAGCGGTGGGTGGTGGCGGAGATGTCTCCGTCCGCGCTGATCAACGGGCTCCATCTGGCCGCGACGAGGGTCAGCAGCAGAACGGAGCAGAGGGCCAGGACGCCGGCCGACCGGGCGGCGGTGCGGTGCTGCGGGCGGGGCGGGGAGTCGACGGTCGGGGTGTGCATGATGCGATCCTCGCCGAACCGGGGGCTCCGGATCCAGTACGGTGACGATCTTCGGGTCCCGAACCGCACGCTTCGGCCACGCTGACGTCCCTCTGAGGCTTGCTCTGAGGCCTGCGAGATCGGCACGGACGTCACCGGCCCCGGGGCGTGTCTCCCGGCTATCCCAGCGCCCGCAACCCCGGTACGAACGCCACCAGCACCGGCACCACGGGCACCAGTGCGGCCGCCGCCGTCAGCCGCAGCCGGCGTGCCGCGGGCAGCCGGTCCGGGGGAGTGAGCAGCCGATTCACCCGTGCCGGGACATGTGCCTGCGGCGTCGGGCAGGGGCCGAACACACCGCGGTGCTCGTTGAGTTCGACCAGGGCCAGGGCCGTGGTCAGACGGCCGAAGCGGCGGGACGCAGTGTCGTCGGCGGCGAGTTCGACCAGGCGGTGCATCTCGTCGCGGAACGCGGCGAACACCGGCACCTGCGGAAAGCCGCCCGCAAGTGCGGAGGAGCAGTTCAGCAGCCAGTCGTGCCGGGCCCGCGCGTGCCCCTGCTCGTGGGCGAGCACGGCGTCCAGCTGCCGGCCCTTCAGCCGGCGCAACGCGGCCGTGGTGACGACCAGTTGCGGCGGAGTGCCGGGCTGCCACCAGGCGTCGGGCTGCTCGCTCTCCAGGACGACGAGCCGGCCGGACACGGCCACCTCGCCCGGCAGCAGCGGCGCCCTGACCAGCAGATCGGCACGCCGGCGGCGGCCCCGGGCGCGCGCCCCGCCGATCTCGCGGACCAGCATCGCCGCGCTCCACAGCCCGCCGGCGGCCAGCGCCACTGCGGTGGCCGCCGCCCAGGGGCCCGCCGTACCGAGCGCGTAGGCCTCGACGACCGGGCTCGGCGCAGTCGCGAAGACGTGCCCGCCGACCGCGTGCCAGGCCGCCGCCGCGCTGAGCGTCATCGACAGCGCACAGCACAGGAGCACGGCCGCCACCACGCACTGCCACACCCACAGCGCCACGACCGGCTCACGATCCGGCCAGTCGGCCCGGGCGAGCAGCCGGGGAGCGACCACGGCGGCCAGGGCGCCGAGCAGCAACAGTGCCGCGGGGAGCATCATGAAGCGCAGCCTATGAGTGCGGTGCCGCCCAGAGGTACGACTTGTGGCGCCGAAGTGACGCAGGCAACGGATCCGTACGGCGTACGGTCCTGCTCACAGCGTCAGCAGCATCGCCACCATCGAGATCCCCATGGACAGCCGGCAGGCCCGCGCCAGCTCCGGCCGGTCGCCCCACCCGGCGGACGCGCCGCCCGCGGCCCCGCTTCCCGCCATGGCGGCCGCCGGTACCAGCCGGACGCCGGTCAGCAGCACGTATCCGGCGAAGTAGAGCAGCAGCGCACCCGTCAGGAGCGGCACTCCCGATCCCCCCTGTCCGTGCGCGTGTGCGGGAGCGCCGGTCATGACGACGGACATGTAGACCATGGCCCCGGCCCCCACCAGGTGGTGGAGGTGGTGGACGCCGGTCCGCGCCGCCCACAGCGCGGGGACCGCGGCCGCCCCGAACACCACCGCGTAGGCGGGCCAGGCCCACGAGGGCGGAGTGAACACCGCCGCCGGCACGGCCATCGCGGCCATCCCGAACCCCATCAGCGCCTCGCCGCCCGCGGTGACGCGCTGCTCCCCGGCGCCCCTGCGCATCCGCACCAGGCAGTAGGCACCGGTCACCGCGCAGAGTGCCACCAGCAGCCAGCCGGAAGCCGGTCCGTGCACGTGCACCTCCCCGCTCGGCAGTCGGCCGGTCCGACAGTCGGTCATTCGATGCCCGGGCCATGTGGCGCGCACGCGAGCGCAAGGATGTACACGGGGAGCATTCGACGGAGCACACCAGGTGAGAGCGAGGTGCTTTACAGGTAAAACACCTGCTAATCTTGTTGTGATGAGCAGTGCGACCGCCCCCGTCTCCCCGCCCTCCTGGCGTCTACCGCTGGCGGGCGTGCTGCGCGTCGGTCGCCCCTCGGACATCTGGTTCAAGCCCGCGCTGAGCGTGGTCGCGGCGATCGCCCCGCCCAACCTCACCCTGCTGGCGCTCGGCCGGCTCGACCTGGCGATGTACACGATGGCCGGATCCCTGTGCGCGCTGTACGCCCACAACCGGCCGTACGCCGCCCGGGCCGGGACCCTGGTGTGGGTGGTGCTCGGCATGCTCGGCGGGCTCGCCGTCGCCCTGGTCGCGGCCTCGCTCACCGGCAGTGCCGCCGTGCTGGTCACCGTCGGCGCTCTGCTGGCCGCCGCGCAGAAGGTGCTGTGCGACGCCACCCGTGTAGGACCGCCCGGCAGCGTCGTCCTCACCTTCGTCAGCTCCGCCTCCCTGTTCGCGCCGCAGGCCCTCGCCCAGGTCCCCGGCCATCTGGCCCTGGCCGCCGGGACGGGTGTCTGGGCCTGGCTGGTCTGCATGGCGCCCGCGCTGGTCCGCCCGCACGGCCCGGAGCGCCGCGCCACCGCCGCCGCGCTGAAGGCCGCCGCCGCGTACGCCGACACGGGCGGCACCGGTGAGGGCCATGCCCGGGCCCGCGCCGCGGGCTACGCCGCCGTGCAGGCCGCCTGGCAGTCGCTGCTGTCCACCGGCGCCCGTTCCCGTAGCCGGCGCGCGCTCGAACGGCTCGTCGTCCGTGCCGAGGTGGCCCTCGCCGCGCCGACGGAGGCGGACGCCGACCGTCTGCGTGCGTGGGCGGGCGTGCTGCGCGGCACCGGGCCCGTCCCGCAGGCCGGGCTGCCGCGGGACGCCGCCGACGAACTGCTCGGTGTGGAGGCGGCCCGCGGCCTCTGGGCGCGGCTGGGCCCGCTGACCCCGCTCGCGGTACGCACCGCGCTCGGCTGCGCGCTCGCCGGGTACGCCTCCCTGGCCCTCGGCATCGGCCGCCCCTACTGGGCCCTGGTCACCGCCGCCTCGCTCTACCAGGCCAACGTCGCCCTGACCTGGAGCCGGGCCGTCCAGCGCGTCGTGGGGAACGTCGTCGGAGCGTTCGTCTTCGCGGCCGTCGTACCGCTTGCGCACCTTGGCCAGGCGGCCCTCGTGCTGTGCTGCCTCGCGTTCAGTTTCGGCGCCGAGTTGCTGATCAGCCGCAACTACTGGCTCGGCAGCGTCTGCGTGACGCCCATGGCGCTGCTCATCACCGAGTTCGCCGGGTACCAGAAGCCGGGCGAGCTGATGACGGAGCGGATCGTGGACACGGTCGTCGGAGCCCTGGTCGGCTTCGCCGCCGCCGTGGCCGTCACCAACCGGCGTGCCGGTGAACGCGTCGAACGCGCCCTGACCGCCGCCGACCGGGCCCGCGAGCGCGCCGCCCGCCTCCTGGCCGAGCCGGACCCCGACGCCGCCGCCCTGGAGGCCGCCCGCCGCGCACTCGCCGTCGCCCTGGCCGATCTGCGCGCCACCGCCGACGCCGCGGCAGGCGAATGGTGGCAGCGCGCTCTGCCCCAGGAGCGGGTCGTGCTCGCCGAACAGTCCGGACACCGTACGCTCGCCGCGACGGCACGACGCCAGGGGCTGCTCCCTGACCGGGGCACGGACACGGAGACGGAGGACGCACGGCCATGACGGCGACGGATGGACCATCGCCCAACGGGGACGGGCCAGGGGGCGGCCCGGAGCCGGCGACCGGGGCCGACCCGGGGCCGGGCCCGAAGCCGGTGGCCGGAGGGGAGCCGGTGGGGGATGGGCAGGCGGCTGATGAGGCCCAGGGGGTGGGAGAGGACCTTGCCGATCGGGCTCAGGCGGCTGGAGGAGGCCCAGCCGGTGAGGCTCCTGAGCCCGGGCGGGATCCAGCCGGTGATGCCTCTGCCGTCGGTGGGGATCCAGTCGGCCGTCGGCAGGGCGATACCGTCGCCGCCGTCGTGCGGCAGTGGCAGGCCGTTCACCCCGGGCTCGACACCGGGCCGATGGAGATCATCGGGCGGATCAACCGGTGCGCCGCCCTCCTCCAGCAGGCCGAGGACGCGCCCCTGCGCAGGGCGGGGCTCAGCCGTCCCGAGTTCGACCTGCTCGGCGCCCTGCGCCGCACCGGGCACGAGCTGACGCCCGGGGAGCTGGCCAGGGAGACCTTCTCCTCGGGCGCCGCCGTCACCAAGCGCCTCAAGCAGCTGACCGAACGCGGCCTGGTCGAACGCCGCGGCGACACCCGTGACCGCCGCGTCGCCCACCTGCGCCTCACCGACGCCGGCCGCGAACTCGTCGACGGCATCCTGCCCGCCCAGCTCGCCTACGAGACCGCCGTCCTGTCCGGCCTGGACGGCCCCGAGCAGGGTGAACTGGCAGCCCTGCTCGGGGAGTTGCTCGCCCAGCTGGAGGGCCGCCTGGGCGCGCTGAGGAGCTGACCGTCCAGGCGGGGCCGCAGCCCGGCTCACCGGTCAGAGCACCTCGTGCGCCGTGCGGCGGTGCGTGGAGCGGCGGTCCTCGATGGCCGGCCAGCGGTCGCCGTAGATGGCGCGGGTGATGGCCGGTTCGCGGACGAAGTCGTGCGGGAAGCCCAGCGGCACCGCGCTCACCTCGTCGAGGCGGGCGAGGGCATCCGCGTCGAGGCGGACGTCGACGCTGCCCAGATTGTCGGCGAGCTGGCTCTCCTTGGTCGCCGCGATGATCGGGACCACGTTGCCCGGCCGGGCCAGCAGCCAGGCCAGCGCCACCTGGGCCGGACTCCAGCTGCCCTGCTCGGCGATCTCCAGGACGGCACTGATCACCGCCTCCTCGCGCGGGTCGATGTCATCGCCCGTGGTGTCCAGCCGCCCCGTCTCGCCCCTGCGGTACTTGCCGGTGAGCTTCCCGGCCGCGAGCGGCGCCCACGCCAGCACCGCCAGGTCGAACGCCCTCGCCTGGGGCAGCAGTTCGCGCTCCGGGGTCCTCTCCAGCAGGCTGTAGCGCAGTTGCGAACCGGCGAACGCGGTCCAGCCCCGCAGCTCCGCCAGGGTGTTGGCCTGCGCGATCTCCCAGGCCGGCCAGTCCGAGACGCCGACGTACAGCACCTTGCCCGTGCGGACGAGGTCGTCCAGGGCCCGCATGACCTCCTCGACCGGTGTGAAGTTGTCCCGGGCGTGCACCCACAGCACGTCCAGCCGGTCGGTGCGCAGCCGCTCAAGGCTCGCCTCCACCGACTGGACCAGGTTCTTGCGGTGGTTGCCCGCGGCGTTGACGTCGCCGTCGCGGATCCCGCAGGTGTACTTGCTGGCCAGCACGAACGTGTCACGCCGGCCCTGGAGCAGTTCCCCGAGGATCCGCTCCGAGCTGCCGTCGGTGTAGTTGTCGGCGGTGTCGATGAAGTTGCCGCCCGCCTCCGCATAGGCATCGATGATTCGGGCGCTGGCCTCCTTGCCGGCGCCCCAACCCCAGTCGTCGCCGATGGTCATCGCGCCGAGGCCCAGCTCGCTCACGCGCAGACCGGTCTTGCCGAACAGTGTGTAGCGCACGGTCTCTTCCCCTCCGGGCAGGTCGTACGCACGACGCTATGAGCTGGAGCGCACTTCAACGCAAACCACGGCCCCGGCGTCACACACCGTCGCCTCAACCCTCGTCGCCCGCCCGGTACACGCCGAACATCGCCCCCTGCGGGTCCCGCAGCACCGCGATGCGCGGTCCGTCGGGCAGGGAGGTGGGGACCATGAGGACGTCGCCGTGCTTCTGGACGACGGCGGTCGTGGCGTCCACGTCCGCCACGGCGAAGTACGGCAGCCAGTGCGCCGGGACCTCGGGCGGGAACTTGTCGTCCATCGTCACCATGCCGCCGAAGTCCGCCCCGCCGACGCCCCACTGGGTGTAGCGCTCCGAGGCGTTGACGGTCCAGTCGAACACCCGCGAGTAGAAGGCCACGGCCCGTTCGGGATCCCGGGTGTACAGCTCCACCCAGCCCAGCGAACCGGGCGCGTTGAACAGCCCGGCGCCCGGGAAGGCCGCCGCCTGCCACACCTGGAACACGGCACCGCCCGGATCGGCGGCCACCGCGAACCGGCCCAGGTCGAACACGTCCATCGGGCCGAACAGGAGCGTCCCGCCCGCCTCGGTCACCTCACGGGCGGTGGCGTCCGCGTCGGTCACCGCGAACGACACGTTCCACGCGACCGGCTGCGACGGCTGGTACAGCGGGGCGAGCGCGGCGACGGCCGCGTCCCCGAGGTGCGCGATGGTGTAGCCGCCCGCCTCCTGACGCGGGTCAGTCTCGGGCCGCCAGCCGAACAGCCTCGTGTAGAACCGCTGGGCCGCCTCCAGGTCGGTGGTCCCGAGCTCGGTCCAGCAGGGCCGGCCGGTCACCGGCGCGTCGAGCTTCATGGCGTTCCTTCCGCAGACAGTCCCCGGGCATGAGCCTCTCCAGCACGCTAAGCCGCAGCCCGTTCTCCCTGCCATCCGGGGAAACCCACTGGTGTGCCGCACCGGCCCCGGCATACCCTCGGTCCCGTACCGCACCGCGTGGCGGCCTCCAGCTCCTTCACCCTGCCCGGAGGTTTCCCATGCCCGCGCTCGAGGTGCGCCCCTTCCGCCGAGCCGACCGCGACCAGCTCACCGACCTGGTCAACATGCACGTGGCGGCCGTCGTCCCCCAAGTCTCGGTCTCGGTCAACACCGTCCTCAGCGACCTGGAGCGGCAGCCCGGCGAGTTCATCACCGACCCGTGGATGGCCGAGCGGACGACACTCGTCGCCGAGCAGCGCGAGTACGTCGTCGCCGCGGCCCACTTACTGCGCTACCGCGCCGACGCCGAGGTCGGCGAGAGCTACCGGGACGCCGCCGAGATCGACTGGTTCGTGTGCCGTCCGGCGGCCTCCTTCTGGCCGGACGCCGACCAGGCCGCTGACCTGCTGATGCGGGCGTGCCTGGCGCAGTTCGCCCGCTGGAACGTACGCGTCCGGTACGCCGACGGCGCGCTGCCCGCCCCCCTCGTCTACGGCCTGCCCCGCAACTGGCCGCACATCCGCGCCGTCTACGAACACGCGGGCTTCCGGCACGTCGGGGACACCGAGGTCATCCTGATCGCCCGGGTGGCCGACCTGCTGGCGCCCGAGCCCCGGCCGGGCGTCACGATCGAGCGCACGCTGGGGGAGTGCGGCACCCGCTTCACGGCCCGCGCCGGCACCGGCGCCCTGGGCTTCGTCGAGATCGACACGGCCCTGGCCCGCCCGGAACGCCACGCCCGCGCCGCCGGTCTGGCCGACATCGGCAACCTGCACATCGATCCCGCGCAGTACGGCACGGGGCTGGAGCACTGGCTGCTCGGCCAGGCCGCCGACTGGCTCCGCCTGTGCGGTGTCGACCGGCTCGTCGCCTACGAATCCGCCGCCGACAGCACCATGCTCGGCCACCTGACGGGCGCGGGCTTTCGCGAGCTGACCCGCACCGACCGGGGCTGGGAGCACCGCCCCGGGTGACCTCAGGTGCCCGGCCGGTAGCGCATCGGATGGTCCGCCGGGACCTCCACCAGCACGATCGGCGTCCCGTCCGGATCCGCGATCCACATCTCGACCAGCCCCCAGGGCTCCTTCACCGGCGGCCGTACGATCTCCACGCCCTTCGCCCGCAGCTCGTCCTGCGCCGCCGCCACGTCGTCGACCTGAAGCCACAGCCGCGTGGCCGGCGCCGGTGGGGTCTCGGACCGGCCCGAGACCTCCAGGAAGCCACCGCCGAGGAAGAAGACCGTCCCGCGTTCCGGCCCCGTGCCGAACTCCCGGTACACGGCGAGCCCGAGCCGTTCGCCGTAGAAGGCACGGGACCGCTCGGGGTCGGTGGGGCGGAGCAGGATCCGGCTGCTGAGTACATGCACCATGCATCGGAGCCTAGGGGCGGAGTTACTCTCATCCCTGCCCGCGCGCCCCACGAAACGGAGACGTACGCCCATGGACACCGCCGCCACCGGACTGACCTTCCGCGATGCCACGGATGCCGACGTGGACGAGCTGGTCGCGCTGATCGAGTCGGCGTACCGGGGCGACGCCAGCCGGGTCGGGTGGACCACCGAGGCGGACATTCTCCAGGGGCAGCGGACCGATCCGGAGGGTGTGCTGGCCGTCATCAAGTCGCCCGACGGCCGGCTGCTGACGGTGGAGCGGGAGGGGCGGATCGTCGCCTGCTGCCAGCTCGAGCACCGGGGAGAGCACGTCTACTTCGGGATGTTCGCGGTCAGCCCCCGGCTCCAGGGCGCGGGCCTCGGCAAGGTGATCATCGCGGAGGCGGAGCGGCAGGCGCGCCAGACCTGGGGCGTGACGGAGATGCACATGACCGTGATCTCCGTACGCGACGACCTCATCGCCTGGTACGAGCGGCGCGGCTACCGCCGTACGGGACGGACGACCCCGTTCCCGTACGGCGACGAGCGTTTCGGCATCCCGCAGCGCGACGATCTGGAGTTCGAGCTGCTGGTCAAGGAGCTCGCCTAGTCACCAGGGCCTGTTCAGCACCGGGCCCTACGCCGTGAAACGGCCCGTGCGCTTGATGTCCGGGTGGTCGGTCGTCGCGCCGTCCAGACCGAAGGCGCGGACGAGACGCAGATGGTCCTGCGTGTTCACCACCCAGCCGATGATCCTCAGGTCGGCCTTGCGGGCGCGCTCCACGATCTCCAGGGTGAGCCGGCGGATGTTCAGGCAGACGGTCGCGGCACCCGCCTCGACGGCCCGGTCCACGATGTCGGTGCCGTAGCGGCTGGCGATCAGCGCGGTGCGCACACCCGGCACCAGTGGCTTGATCTCGGCGATCGCCTCGTCGTGGAACGAGGACACCTCCACCCGGCCGGCCAGCCCGCGCCGGTTCATCACCTCGGCCAGGGCCCGCGCCGCCTGTACGTCCTTGATCTCCGCCTGGAGCGGCGTCGATATGGCCTCCAGGACCTCCTCGAAGACCGGCACCCGCTCGCCCCGGCCCGCGTCCAGGGCCCGCAGCTCGGCGAGGGTCTTCTCGGAGATCGGCCCGGTGCCGTCGGTCGTGCGGTCCACGTCCGTGTCGTGCATGACGACGAGCGCGCCGTCCTTGCTCAGATGCAGATCGAGTTCGATGGCGTCGAGACCGGCCTCCTGCGCGGCGACGAAGGACCGGAGGGTGTTCTCGGGTTCCACACCCATGACTCCGCGGTGACCGATGGTGAGGAAGTTCAAGACGCGACTCTCTTCCGTCGACAGGCGGCACTGGGGGCCTGACGGCCCACTTGACCGTATCGCCTGCACCCGCCCTGTGCAGAGGGCGAGGGCATGGTCGGCGTGCGTGCGGGCATGAGCGTGACCGGCAGGAAAAAATGCGGTGAAGGGTGGGGTAGGGCAGGATATTTTCCCGAGGTGGCCCTTGCTGGGAGGAACCTCGTATGTATACGGTCGATGCACGCGAGATTCTCCCGTGGAAGGTGGGACATGACGGAAATTCTTGTGCAGGTGGGTTCGGAGGAGCGGGTTCCTCCCGTGGTCAGGGTGGTGGAGCACCCGGCATGGCCCGTGCTCAAGGATGCCGTGGAGCGGATCCGGCCATGGCAGTCCAAGGACGGGTCCATCGACTTCGACGCCGAGGACGCTTGCGACCCGGCCGATGCCGAGCTCGCCGTCCGCCAGGTCACGGACGCGGTCCTGGAGCTCTCCCCGCTGCTCCCGCACGACCGCGACTACCACGAGGCCCTGGTCAAGGACCTCGGCCGGTGGGCCGACGGCGGCTTCCAGGTGCCCGACTTCCTCGACTCGCTGCTGGCCTTCCAGCCCGCCGCGAACCGCGCGAACGGCCTCCAGCACCTGGTCGTCTTCCCCATGTACACGCAGAACGGCAACCCGGACCGCAACCTCGAAGCGGTCGTGCTGCGCATGGTCTGGCCGGACTGGCTGGCCGAACTGGAGCGCACCCGCTACGACAACCCGCTGTTCTGCGGCATCAAGTTCGAGGACTTCACGGCGGGCTACGACACCAACTCCGCCGTGCTCTTCCCCGAGACCATCGCCGTGCGCGAGGCCCCCGAGCGGTTCAGCTGGGGCGGCATCTTCTGCGACCGCGAGGCCGCCCGCTTCCGCCGCGTCACCGACGCAGCCGTGGACATCCTCGGCCTGGAGCTGCCCGAGGACGTCGCCGCGATGGTCCACGACCAGAAGCGCTGCGAGGAGGCGTTCGTCCTGTGGGACATGGTCCACGACCGCACCCACAGCCACGGCGACCTGCCGTTCGACCCGTTCATGATCAAGCAGCGCCAGCCGTTCTGGATGTACGGCCTGGAGGAGCTGCGCTGCGACCTCACCGCCTTCAAGGAGGCCGTGAAGCTCGCCGCCGACGGCGTGCCGCAGGCTCGTGACGTGCAGGTCGCGGTGCTCTTCGACCGCATGTTCCGCTTCCCTGTCACCGGCGAGCGCGTGCGCAACTACGACGGCCTGGGCGGCCAGCTCCTCTTCGCCTACCTGCACAAACACGACGTCATCCGCTGGAGGGACAACAAGCTCTCCATCGACTGGGAGCGCGCCCCGCAGGTCACCAACCAGCTGTGCGCCGAGATCGAGCAGCTCTACCGCGACGGCATCGACCGCCCCAAGCTCGTCCACTGGTTCGCCGGGTACGAGCTCGTCTCCACCTACCTCGCCCCGCACCCGGGCTCGAAGTGGGCCAAGGGCCCCGACGCGCTGGACGTGACGCAGCCGCCGCGCAAACTCGTCGATGACGTGCTTCCGGACGAGTTTCCGCTGAGCATGTTCTATGAGGCACTGTCCAAGAAGCTGAAGAACGTGATCGCCTCCACCAAGGGCATCACGGCGGACGGCGCCGAGCGGATCGCCGCGTGAGCGATCGGCGAAGCGAGAACACTGCTCAGGAGGCGAAGACCATGGCGGGGAACGGGGCGCTCAGTGGCGCGGTGATCGCGGTGGCCGGAGCGGGAGGACCCGCGGGGCGGGCCGCGCTGCTCAGGCTGGCCGAGGCGGGGGCCACCGTCATCGGCTCGGACAACGACCCGGAGCGGCTGGCGGAGGCGGTCGACGCGGCGAGCTACGCGACCGGCGGCGCCACCGTCACCGGTGACACGGTCGACCTGCTCGACCTGCGGGCCGCCCGAGACTGGGCCACCCGCATCGAGAAGGACTTCGGCCGCGTCGACGGCCTGGTCCATCTCGTCGGCGGCTGGCGCGGCAGCGAGACCTTCACCAGGACCAGCCTGGACGACTGGGACTTCCTGGAGATGCTGCTCGTGCGCACCGTGCAGCACACCTCCCTCGCCTTCCACGAGGCGCTCCAGCGTAGCGACCGCGGTCGCTACGTGCTGATCAGCGCGGCGGGCGCCAGCAAGCCCACCGCGGGCAACGCCGCCTACGCCGCGGCCAAGGCCGCCGCCGAGGCGTGGACGCTGGCCATGGCCGACTACTTCCGCAAGGCCGGGGGCCCCGGGGGCCCGACCTCGGCGGCTGCCATCCTGGTGGTGAAGGCACTGGTGCACGACGCTATGCGCGCCGAGCGACCCAACGCGAAGTTCGCGGGCTTCACGGACGTCAAGGACCTGGCCGAGGCCATCACCGAGGTCTGGCAGAAGCCCGCCGCCGAAGTGAACGGAAACCGTCTGTGGCTCACCGAGAAGCCGTGAACCCGCCGAAGACCGACGCCCGTCGCCATCACGACCCCGAGGTCCGCGGTTTCGCCAGCGACAACTACGCCGGCGCCCACCCGGAGGTACTCGCCGCCCTGGCCCTGGCCAACGGCGGGCACCAGGTCGCGTACGGGGAGGACGTCTACACCGAGAACCTCCAGAGCGTCGTCCGCAGCCACTTCGGGGCCACGGCTGAGGCGTTCCCGGTCTTCAACGGCACCGGCGCCAACGTCGTCGCCCTCCAGGCGGTCACCGACCGCTGGGGCGCGGTGATCTGCGCCGAGAGCGCGCACATCAACGTCGACGAGTGCGGGGCGCCCGAGAGGGTCGGCGGCCTGAAGCTGCTCACCGTGCCCACGCCCGACGGCAAGCTCACGCCCGAGCTGATCGACCGGCAGGCGTACGGCTGGGACGACGAGCACCGCGCGATGCCGCAGGTCGTCTCCATCGCCCAGGCCACCGAGCTGGGCACGGTCTACACGCCGGACGAGATACGCGTCCTGTGCGAGCACGCCCACGCGCACGGCATGAAGGTGCACCTGGACGGCTCCCGGCTGGCCAACGCCGCCGCCACCCTGGACGTCCCGATGCGCACGCTCACCAACGCCGCCGGCGTCGACATCCTCTCCCTGGGCGGCACGAAGAACGGCGCCCTGTTCGGCGAGGCGGTCGTGGTCCTGAACCAGGACGTCGTCAGCCACATGAAGCACCTGCGGAAGCTGTCCATGCAGCTCGCCTCCAAGATGCGCTTCGTGTCGGTGCAGTTGGAGGCCCTGCTCGCCCGTGACCTGTGGTTGCGCAACGCCCGCCACTCCAACGAGATGGCCCAGCGCCTCGCCGAGGGCGTGCGCGCCGTGCACGGCGTGGAGATCCTCCACCCGGTGCAGGCCAACGCGGTGTTCGCCCGCCTGCCGCACGACGTGAGCGAGCGCCTGCAGAAGCGATTCCGCTTCTACTTCTGGGACGAGGCCGCGGGCGACGTCCGCTGGATGTGCGCCTTCGACACGACCGAGGAGGACGTGGACGCGTTCGTCGCGGCACTGAAGGAGGAGATGGCCCGCTAGGCGGACACCCACTGGGGCCACCTCCTCACGGTTGCCGCGTCAGTTGACGACGATCCGCGCGCTGTTGTTGCGCAGGTTCGGGTCGAACTTCCCGATGCTCAGCTCGGGATCGTCGTTGACGGTGGCGGCGGTGGTGTGTGCGCCGCGCACCACCCGGTCGATCCGCAAGGGGATCTCGAAGGTGTGCGACGCCTTGTCGTGCAGGTAGATCGGCGTCCTGCAGTAGTAGGTCGTGGGGGACGTGCCGTCCGCAGAGGTCCAGCAGTCCTCCTCCGGCAGCCCCGTCACCGTGGTCCCCTCCGGCGCCTGGAACCGCACCTTCGCCACGGCGGCGCCCGCACCCAGCGACGCCACCCAGGCCGGACCGCGGTTGTGCACGGTGACCCGGGCGGTCACGGTGTCACCGGCGGCCCCGCTCACCCTGCTGCCGGTGAGCTTCAGGTCGGCGGTGTTCCGGGCGTTGAGCATGACGGTCCGGTAGTTGTCCTGCGGGTCGATGTCGGACTCCGCTGCCGCGGCCCGGGCGGCGGCCACGGGACGCAGGTCCAACTCGGCGCCCGTGCCCCGGGTCCACGTCCGCCCGCCGCGCATCTCCTCCAGCGCCTCGTCGGAGTACGGATGGACGGAGTGGTCGAACCGCTCGTACAGCGCCTTGCGGCCGACGCCGAGACCGGTGTCCAGCGCGTACTGCTGCCCCGGTGCCACCGCCTCGTCCAGCACGCACAGGGCGGACGTACCGGTGGGGTGCTCCCGGTACTCGCAGTTGGCGTGCCGCTCCTCGAATCGCAGTCCGTACGAGGCGTTGAGCCACAGCAGTGTGCGCTGCGCGGTGCGGTTGCCGCTGTTGGACAGCGTGGCGCGCACGCTGGTCTTCGAGCCCGGCCTGAGGCCGTGCTGGTAGTCGGCCTGACTGAGGCCGAGGTCCGGGCCGTTGCCCACGCCGACGCGGGTCTCGGCCGGGTGGGACGTCGCCTCTGCGGCGACGGCCGAGTAGCGCACGTACCCCGAGGCGCCGGCGTCCGCTCCCGGCAGCGCGCGCAGCCCGAACACGGCGGCCGGCACGCTCTCCGTCCCGGCAGGCATCTCGGGGAAGTCGCAGACCGCCCTGACCTCCGACTCGGGTTCGCAGTTCGCCGGCCACGACACCCGCGCGAACGAGGCGATCTCGCCGACGTCGACGGTCAGTCGCCCGGCCGGCACCCTGCCGTCGGCGACGTCGCGGCTGACCTCCACGGCCAGGCTGCGCTCACGGGCAGCGCCGTCCCCGTCCGCGCCCGGCAGCACCGTCTCGTAGGGCGCGCTGATCCACAGCTGGTTCTCCTGGGCGTACGCGGGCCCGGCCCCGATTCCGGCCGCCGCCAGGGCGCAACTCACGAGCGCGGCGCCGAGCAGGCGGTGTGGGTCCTTCATGTCTTCCCCCTCGTCACGGATCTGCGGAGGCCGAGACCGGTGGCGCGGGGGAAGGGTTGTGGCCGGGCGGGTGGTTGCGGCGGTGTTCAGCCGTTCTTTCCGTCGATGCATAAATATACGGAAGCTCGAAAATGAATTGACCCAGGGGTGATCTCGTCCCTATGCTCTGCCTGTATGCAGCTGATCCAGGAAACCCCCGACCTCTCCGCCTACTTGGCCGCTGACGAGGCGATAGACCATCACCATCCGCTCGTTCGCGAGACAGCGGCAAAGCTGGCCAGGGGTGTGGCGAACTCGTATGAGTATGCGCAGGCGGCGTTCGAGTTCGTGCGCGACACCATTGCGCACTCGCAGGATTCGGGCGATCTCCGCGTCACCTGGCGCGCCAGTGATGTCCTGGAACAGCGCACCGGCATCTGTTACGCCAAGGCCCACGCGCTCGCGGCGCTGCTACGGGCCGAGGACATCCCGACCGCGTTGTGCTACCAGAAGCTCGACGTGGTGCACGGCTTGGTCGCCGTGCGGTTCAACGGCGCATGGCACCGGCAGGACCCCCGGGGCAACAAGCCGGGTGTGGACGCGCAGTTCTCCCTGGACGGCGAGCGGCTCGCCTTCACGCCCGATACGGCGTCCGGTGAGACGGACTGTCCGCTCCTGTATGCCGCGCCTCACCCGGTCGTACTCGACACCCTCAAAGCAGCCCGCGACCGGCCCCACTTGTGGGAGACGCTCCCCACCGCACTCTGAGGCAGGACCCGAGCCCGGGCCGGCCACCTCCGGGTGTCAGTGCGCCTCGGCCTCCCGCACCTGCTCCGGCGTCGGAGCCGTGCCGCCGAGGTGGGCCGGCATCCACCAGGTGTCGTCCGGGCCCTTCGGGCGTACGGGGTAGGCGCGCTGGGCGGCCTCGAGGAGTTCCTGGACGCGCTCGCGCAGCTGACGGGTGATCGCGCCCGCGTACTTGTCGCGGGAGGCCTCGATCGCCTCGCCGACCCGGATCGTGATGGGGGTGTGGCTGCGCTTGAAGTTACGGGGGTGGCCCTTGGTCCACAGCCGCTGGGTGCCCCACACGGCCATCGGGATCAGCGGGACGCCGGCCTCCTGAGCCATGCGCGCGGCGCCCGACTTGAAGCTCTTCAGCGTGAACGACTGCGAGATGGTCGCCTCGGGGAAGACCCCGACGATCTCGCCCGACCGCAGCGAGTCCAGGGCGTGCGCGTAGGCCGCCTCGCCCTGCTTGCGGTCCACGGGGATGTGCTTCATGCCGCGCATCAGCGGGCCGGAGATCTTGTGGCGGAAGACGGACTCCTTCGCCATGAAGCGCACGAGACGCTTCTGCGGCAGGGCCGCCAGGCCGTTGAAGACGAAGTCCAGGTAGCTGATGTGGTTGCTCACCAGCACGGCGCCGCCCGAGCGCGGGATGTTCTCCGAACCCTGGCAGTCGATCTTGAGGTCCCACGCCTTGAACAGCGTGCGGGCGAAACCGACGACGGGACGGTAGACGAGCTCTGCCATGGGCGGGTCGGACCCTTCCTGCTCTGTCTGGGAAGGGATTCCCAGCGGAAAGTTACGCAGCCGTAGGTTTACGGCTTGTCGCAGATCGTGCCCGAAGAACGGCCGGGTAGCCAGTCCCCGTGCCCGCGCGTGAGGAGATTCTCGTCACGTCGCCGCGGATCCCACCTCGTGCTTTTACGCCCCCATTACTCCGTGCGTACCGTCACCCGCCGCACGAGCAGGTACATCTCGCACCCCAGGCAGTACCCGAACACGGCGTTCAGGAAGGCGGCCGCGAGCGCGGCGCCGGTCGCCGCGAGACCCAGCCAGTCGGGCCCCAGGGTGTAGCCGACGAGCCCGAGCCCGGCGAAAACCAGCCCCACCGCCTGGGCGAAACGCGGCGGTTCGGGCGCCTCGAACGCGGTCGGCGGCCCGAGCCGCGGCCGCACGGCCTTCCGGAACAGCAAGCCGTAGGGCGACCAGGTCACCCCGCCCGCCGCGCCCAGCAGGAACGCCAGCGTCTGCCAGGCCAGCAGCCACGCGCTCCCCGTGACCAGGACGACCGCCAGGACGACGGTCGTCACGGCCGCACCGAAACGCGGCCCTCTCACATCGATATCCATGAGAACCAAGCATTCCGCAGTACGGGCTCGCGGGGTGGGTGGGAATCTTTGCGGTCTGGTGAACGCTTGCAGCAGGTGATGACCGGACTGGTGGTGTGCGTGCTGGTGCTCGCGGCGGCGAGCGCCTATGGAGTGCTGCAACGGCGGCGGAGCGGGAGAGTGCGGGTGCGCGGGCGGGACGACGGCAAGCGGCTGGACGCGGCCGAGCTGGGCGCGGAACTGGGCGAGCGGGCCACACTCGTGCAGTTCTCCAGTGCGTTCTGCGCACCCTGCCGGGCGACCCGGCGGGTCCTCGGCGAGGTCGCCGGCATGGTCCCGGGCGTGATCCACGTCGAGATCGACGCCGAGGCGCACCTGGACCTCGTACGACGGCTGGACATCCTCAAGACCCCGACCGTGCTGGTCCTCGACGCCGACGGCCGGGTGGTGCGGCGGGCCACCGGGCAGCCGCGCAAGGCGGATGTGATCGCCGCGCTGGGGGAGGCGGTGTGACGGACGCGACCCCGTCAGTGAGTCATCTCCCACATCAGGGAACGCACTTGACTGCGGCAACCATTTATCGTCAGCCTGACCTCATGCCTGGGGACCTTCTCGCCAAACCCGACCTCCTGCGCTCGGTCTTCCGGCGGCACGCGGCGGGGGTCGCCGTGATCACAGCCCGTGGCGACGCCGGTCCGGTGGGCTTCACCGCCACCTCCCTCGCCTCCGTCTCCGCCGAGCCGCCCCTGCTGTCCTTCGGCGTCGGCACCGGCTCCTCCAGCTGGCCCGCGATCGCGGCGGCCGACCACGTCGGCGTCCACATCCTCGGCGAGCACCAGCAGGAGCTGGCCGCCACCTTCGCCCGCAGCGGAGCCGACCGCTTCGCGCCGCCCACGGCCTGGCGTGAGGGGCCCGAGGGGGTCCCCGTGCTCGACGGCGTGCCGGCCTGGCTGGTGGGCCGGGTCGTGACGCGCGTGCCCGCCGGCGACCACCGGATCGTGATCGCGGAGGTGATGCACGGCGACGCCACGGGCACCGGCCGGCCGCTCCTCTACCACCAGGGACGTTTCAACCGCCTGCGCGACTGATCCGCCGTGCCCCCGGGCTGCGGGACCGTCGAGTTCCGGTTACGCTGCGTTGCGAAGGTCACAGTTCAAAGCGCTTGCTTAGCGGGAACGAACTGGATGTACTGACGAGTAATATTTCGCTCGGAGCGTGGGTCGCCCCGACCGGGATCGGCCGCTTGAGGCGCCTATGCTGCCTGCGAGTAGGCAGCATGAAATGACGATGCAGTAGGAGAGCCGGCGTGAGCTTGAGGATCGTTGTCACTGTGAAGTACGTGCCCGACGCCACTGGCGACCGGCACTTCGCCGATGACCTGACCGTCGACCGGGACGACGTGGACGGTCTGCTCTCCGAGCTCGACGAGTACGCGGTCGAGCAGGCGCTGCAGATCTCCGAGAACTCCGACGACGACGTGGAGATCACCGTCCTGACGGTGGGCCCCGAGGACGCCAAGGACGCCCTGCGCAAGGCGCTGTCCATGGGCGCCGACAAGGCGATCCACGTCGAGGACGACGACATCCACGGCACCGACGCCATCGGCACCTCCCTGGTCCTGGCCAAGGCGATCGAGAAGGCCGGCTACGACCTGGTGATCTCCGGTATGGCCTCCACCGACGGCACCATGGGCGTCGTCCCCGCGCTGCTCGCCGAGCGTCTGGGCGTGCCGCAGGTGACCCTGCTGTCCGAGGTGTCGGTCGAGGACGGCACGGTCAAGGGCCGCCGGGACGGCGACGCCGCTTCGGAGAACCTTCAGGCGTCCCTGCCGGCGGTCGTGTCGGTCACCGACCAGTCGGGCGAGGCGCGTTACCCGTCCTTCAAGGGCATCATGGCGGCCAAGAAGAAGCCGGTGGAGTCCTGGGACCTGTCCGACCTCGACATCGAGGCCGAGGAGGTCGGCCTGGAGGGCGCCTACACCACGGTCGAGAACGTGGCCGAGCGTCCGGCCCGTACCGCGGGCACGATCGTCAAGGACGAGGGCGAGGGCGGCAAGCAGCTCGCTGAGTTCCTCGCGGGCCAGAAGTTCATCTGAGCCCCGCATCCGCTGACCGCCCCTCATCTTTCGCAAGCAGGAGAGAAGAAGTCCCATGGCTGAAGTTCTCGTCTACGTCGACCACGTGGACGGTGCCGTCCGCAAGCCCACCCTGGAGCTGCTGACCCTGGCCCGCCGCATCGGCGAGCCGGTCGCCGTCGCGCTGGGAGGCGGCGCCGCCGACACCGCCGCCACGCTCGCCGAGCACGGCGCGGTGAAGGTGCTCACGCACGAGGCCGCCGAGTACGCCGACTACCTGGTCGTACCGAAGGTGGACGCCCTCCAGGCCGCGGTTGCCGAAGTGTCCCCGGCCGCGGTCCTGGTCCCGTCCTCCGCCGAGGGCAAGGAGATCGCCGCCCGTCTGGCGCTGCGTCTGGGGTCGGGCATCATCACCGACGCCGTCGACCTCGAGGCCGGCGACGAGGGCCCGGTGGCCACGCAGTCGGTGTTCGCCGCGTCCTTCACCACCAAGTCCCGTGTCTCCAAGGGCACCCCGGTCATCACGGTCAAGCCGAACAGCGCCGCCGTCGAGGCCGCCCCGGCCGCCGGTGCGGTCGAGGCGCTGTCCGTGTCCTTCTCCGCCCAGGCCACCGGCACGAAGATCACCGGTCGCACGCCGCGTGAGTCGACGGGCCGTCCGGAGCTGACCGAGGCCGCGATCGTGGTCTCCGGTGGCCGTGGTGTCAACGGCGCGGAGAACTTCGGACTCATCGAGGCCCTCGCCGACTCGCTCGGCGCGGCCGTGGGCGCCTCGCGCGCCGCGGTGGACGCCGGCTGGTACCCGCACACCAACCAGGTCGGTCAGACCGGCAAGAGCGTTTCCCCGCAGCTGTACATCGCCTCGGGCATCTCCGGCGCGATCCAGCACCGTGCCGGTATGCAGACCTCGAAGACGATCGTGGCGATCAACAAGGACGCCGAGGCCCCGATCTTCGACCTCGTCGACTACGGCGTCGTCGGCGACCTGTTCGACGTCGTCCCGCAGCTGACCGAGGAGATCAAGACCCGCAAGGGCTGATCGCCTCCCGGCCGTGGCAGGCCCCCGTGACCACGCCGGTCACGGGGGCCTCGTCGTCGCCTCGGCCGTCACTCCAGCCGGAGCGAGGCCTGCACCGGCAGATGGTCGCTCGGGAACTGCCCGTTCAGCGCGAACGTGTTGATCGCCGCGCGGTGCACCGTGACGCCCGGCGTGGACAGGATCCAGTCGATGCGGGTGCCGCCGGGCACCAGCGGCTTGTACCCGTGGAAGGTCCCGTAGAGCTCGCCGCGCTCGGCCGCCGCGTCCCAGGTGTCGACGAGCCCGGCGCCCAGCATCGTGTCGTAGACCGGATTCCCGTGCGCCGCGACGTTGAAGTCGCCCGTCACGATCACCGGGAGCGAGCGGTCCAGCCCGGTTATCCGCTGCGCAGTGAGGGACGCGGCACGCTCGCGTGCGTACTGGCTCGCGTTGTCCAGATGGGTGTCGAGGACATAGAACTCCCGTCCCTCGTCGCGCAGATCGCGGAAGCGCACCCAGGTGACCATGCGGATCGAGGCGTTGCCCCAGGTGTTGGAGGCGATCACGTTCGGGGTGTCGGAGAGCCAGAAGTGGTCGTACTCGGCCGGGGCGAGTCGGCGGGTGTCGTAGAAGATCGCCATGAACTCGTCGCGGCTGCCGCCGGCGCGTCCGGTTCCGATCCAGTCGTAGTGCGCTCCGAGGTCGGCCTCGATGTCCTGTAACTGCTGGTAGAGGCCCTCCTGGGTGCCGATGACATGCGGGCGCTCGCGGCGCAGCAGGGCGCGCATGACCGGTCTGCGGGCGGCCCAGCTGTTGGGTTCGGCGGTACTGGCGAAGCGGAGGTTGAACGACATGACCTCCAGACGGCCGTCCGAGCGTCCCTCGGCCGAGGCGGACACGGGGGAGACTGCTGTACTGGAGAGCGGCAGGGCGACCGCGCCGGCCAGCGCGGTCTTCAGGCCCAGGCGGCGCGTGACTCGGAGGTGCGGCACAGGGACTCCTTCTGTGGCGGCTTACGGGCGAGTCGTGCGTAGGGAGGTGTGGAGGTGTGTGCGGTTCCGAGGGAAACGGTGCCAGATGGACGTGAACATGCCGAGATGGCGGTGTGGATCGGGACGTAAGACGGTGTTGACCAGCGGGAAGGTCGGCCGATAACTTCGCTCTACGGATTGTTGATTCCGTACAGCGGAAAACAGGAGGGTCTCGGAATGGGTCAGGGCCAGCAGGAGAAGGTGGCGACGAGCCTCGCGGGCGCCGTCAGCGAGGAGATCAGCGCCTCCCTCGCGCCGGTCGACGCCGAACTGGAGCGCCGCTACCCCGGAGACCCCGGCACCCGCCAGCCCGTCCACACCGTCTACGTCCCCGGCGACGCCTTCGCCGCCGACACCGTCCGCTCCTGGGGCGACCGGGCCCTGGCCGCCCTCGACGAACACGCCCCGGACGCCGCGTCCTTCGCCGCCGTCCTCGGCCTGGCCGACGAACTCGCCGAGCCCGTCCACGCGCGCGTGCGCGCCAAGCTGGAGCGCGAGCCGATCGAGGACCTGCGCGTCGACTTCGAGGACGGCTACGGCAACCGCCCCGAGGGCGAGGAGGACGAGGCCGCCGCCCGCGCCGCCCGGCTGATCGCCGAGGCGTACGAGGACGGCACCGCGGCCCCCTGCATGGGCATCCGCATGAAGTGCATGGAGGCGCCCGTACGGGCCCGGGGCATCCGCACCCTCGACATCTTCCTCACCGGCCTGATGGAGGCCGGCGGCCTGCCCGGCGGGCTGGTGCTCACCCTGCCGAAGGTGACCTACGCCGAGCAGGTCACCGCCATGGCGCGACTGCTGGACGCCTTCGAGAAGACGCACGGGCTGGAGCCCGGCCGGATCGGCTTCGAGATCCAGATCGAGACCAGCCAGTCCATCCTCGCCGCCGACGGCACCGCCACCGTCGCCCGCATGATCCAGGCCGCCGAGGGCCGCGCCACCGGCCTGCACTACGGCACCTTCGACTACAGCGCCTGCCTCGGCGTCTCCGCCGCCCACCAGGCCAGCGACCACCCGGCTGCCGACCACGCCAAGGCCGTCATGCAGGTCGCCGCGGCCGGCACCGGCGTCCGCGTCTCGGACGGCTCCACCAACGTCCTGCCCATCGGCCCGACCGAGAAGGTGCACGCCGCCTGGCGCCTGCACTACGGCCTCACCCGCCGCGCCCTGGCCCGCGCCTACTACCAGGGCTGGGACATGCACCCGGGCCACATCCCCACCCGCTACGCGGCCGTCTTCGCCTTCTACCGCGAGGGCTTGGAGCAGGCCGCCGCCCGTCTCGCCCGCTACGCGGGCCGCACCGGCGGCGACGTCATGGACGAACCCGCCACCGCCAAGGCCCTCAGCGGCTACCTGCTGCGCGGCCTGGACTGCGGCGCCCTGGACATCGGGGAGGTCGCCCGGCTGACCGGCCTGACCCGCGCCGACCTGGAGAGCTTCGCGGTACCCCGGCGGGGGGACCTGACGGCGTCCGCCTGACGGCTGCTCTGCGAGGGTTCTGCTGCCCCGTACCGGCACTGTCACAGCCGTCACCACCGGCTGTCGCTGTCACCGCCGCCCCGTAGTCTGTACGCCACGCACAGGCGTGTCGGTGAATCCGGTGGGGTCAGAGGAACGGGGCAGCGGTGTCAACGGGGGAGTACGGGCAGGCGGACGGGGCCGGTCGGCTACTGGCAGGCCGTTATCGCGTCACGGCCCAGCTGGGGCGAGGCGGCATGGGCGTCGTCTGGAAGGCCGTCGACGAGGTCCTCGGCCGTGAGGTGGCCGTCAAGGAACTGCGCACCTACACCGACGCGGCCGGTCCCGAACTGGCCGATCTGCAAGTGCGGATGCAGCGCGAGGCGCGCGCGGCGGCCCGGGTGCGCCACACCGGCGTCATCGCCGTGCACGACATCGCCGAGGTCGACGGCCGCCCGCTCATCGTCATGGAGCTGGTCGACGGGCCGTCCCTGGACGACGTACTGCGCGACCGCGGCCCGCTGGACGCGCGCGAGGCGGCCGGGATCGGCGCCAAGGTCATGGACGCGCTGGCCGCCGCCCACCGCGTGGGCGTCCTGCACCGTGACGTGAAGCCCGGCAACATCCTGCTCGACCGCTCGGGCCGGGTCGTCCTCACCGACTTCGGCATCGCCACCATGGACGACCCGGGCGACGGTTCGGCCACGCGCCTCACCCGCAGCGGCGAACTCGTCGGCTCTCTCGACTACCTGGCTCCCGAGCGGGCCCAGGGCGCCGACCCGGGCCCCGCCTCCGACATCTGGGCCCTGGGCGCCACGCTGTTCGCGGCCGTCGAGGGCTCCTCGCCGTTCCGCCGTACGTCCACGTTCTCGACGCTCACCGCGATCGTCACCGAGCCGCTGCCCGAGCCCCGGCGCGCCGGTCCTCTCGCCCCCGTCCTCAAGCAGCTGTTGGACAAGCGCCCCGAGGGCCGACCGGAGGCCGACCGGGCCCGCGAGATGCTCCAGACGGTGGCGGACACGGGCAGCACGGACACACCGACCTCCTCACTCCGAGGCACTGCGGCCCCGGCCTCCCCCACGCGCCCGGAGACGGAGCGCAGTGTCCCGTCGGTACCGCCGGGATTCGGCCCACCGCAGCACCTGCGGCCGGGCGCCGCCGGACCCCAAGAGGACCCGGCCACCCCGGGCTCCGGCACGGCTGCCGCCTTCGGAACCACCGGCACTCCAGGGGCGACGGCCTTCGGCGCACCAGGACAGACGGGATCGGGTTCGGGCCAACCGGCGCAAGCAGGGCCAGGTCCGCAGGGTTCAGGGTTTGGCTCGCAGGGCTCAGGGTCCGCTCAGCATGACTCAGGGCCCGGCCTGCACGGCTCGGGGGCAGGGCTGCACGGTGCAGGGCCCGGCTCGGATGGCTCCTCAGGACACGGTCCGCAGGGTTCGGGGTCCGGCTCGCATGGCTCGGCGCTCGGCTCGGATGGCTCGGGGGCCAGCCCGCAGGCTTCAGGGCCCGGCCTGCACGGCTCAGCGCCCGGCCCGCACGGCTCGGGAGCCAGCCCGCATGCCTCAGCCCCCGGCCCGCTCGCCCCAGGACCCGGCCCCCAGGGCTTCGGGCCGGCCGGCCCGGGCGGCACCGCCCCCGGCGCCTCCGCTCCCACAGGTCCGATGAACTCCCCCGCCACGCCTCGCCGTAAGCCCCGCGTCCTGCTCGCCGTCGCGGCCGTCACCGTCGTGCTCGCGGCGGCCGGTACCACGGTCGCCCTGCTGGCCGACTCCGACGGCAAGGACACGGGCGCGCGGACCGACGCCGCCCGAGCTGATGCCGGGGCCTCCGCGGCCGAGTCCGGTCGTAGCGACGACGGTTCGAACGCCCCCAGGCCCGAGGGACAGGGCGACGAGAAGGGCAAGGCCCCGTCGAAGAAGCCCGGGGACGAGAAGAAGCCGGAGCCCACCGGCCGGGCGACCACCTCGGCCCCCGCCAAGTCCTCCGGCGGCACCACCGGCGACACGACCGGGGGGACGTCGGGCGGCACCTCCGGAGGCGGCGGCACCGGCGGCGGATCCGGCGACGGCGGTACGACAGGCGGCGGCGGAACCACCACCGAGGCACCCGTCTGCCACGCCATCGGCGGCGGCAAGTACAACTGCCAGGTCTGGAAGACCGCCAAGTCGTACACCGCCTCCGGCACCGAGGTCGGCGTCCTCAACGCGGGCACCAACTACTTCTACTGCCAGCAGAACCTGGGCCGGCGAGAGACCGACGGCCAGTGGACCAACGTCTGGTGGGCCAAGACCGACGACGACAGCGGCAACACCAACGTCTGGGTCAGCGACGTCTACATCAAGGGCGGCGACAACGACGCGCCCGTCCCCGGGCTCCCGGTCTGCTGAGCGCGCAGCGACACCACCGCGTACCGCTCCAGCCCCGAGGCCGTCACCAGCTTCTCCTCGACGAACAGCCGCGTGCCCCGCTCGCACAACCGCCGGTCGTAGCGGGCCCGTGCGGAGAACTCCTCGGGCACGACGCCGAACAGCTCCCGCAAGCGCGGCAGGCCGACGAGCAGCTCGGTGAGCAGCTCCCGCTGACCCGGGTGGGTGCGCGGCTCGCCCGTGCCGTCGTGCAGGACCCCGTGCCGGTTGACGTACGCGTACGCGCCGGGCAAGCGGGTGCCGTCCGCGAGGTCGATGCGGACGTCGGGCGAGGGCAGCCAGGCACGGTCGTAGTTGCCGGCCGGCGCCGGGACACCCTCGCTCGCGTCGATCACGGCGAGCTGCTCGGCGTCGAGCCAGATGACGAACAGCTCCCGTACGGTGTCGGGGGCGCTGACCGGCGAGGCCGACACGTACCCCATGCGGCTCACATGCGCCGACACACCGGCGTCGACGCCCGTCACGCGGGCCTTGACCATCGGGATCGGCGACACGATCCCGAACTCCTCCATCTTGTGCCGCAGTTGCCCTGGGCAGGCGTTGGAGCCGATGGCGAGAACCGGCGTGCGATCCTCGTGCACGAGCCGGTCCAGCGGCAGGAAGCGGTCCCCGTCGAGGAGCCCGGAGTCGGCGGGCCACGCGCCTGGGTAGAGCAGGGGGTGCTCGCGCGGGGCCTCGGCCAGGCAGAGGGCTCGCAGCGTGCGATCGGTGAGGTGCTTCATATGCTCCGTATGTTCCATGGGCCGCTCAGTCCGCCGGGGGCAGCTCGCCCGAGCCACGGGTGATCAGCCGGGTCGGCAGCTCGATGCGTTCGGGGGTGACCAGGGTGCCGTCCAGCTGCCGGAAGAGACGTTCCGCCGCGGTGCGGCCGATGGCCGCCGCGTCCTGGGCGACGACCGTGACGCCCGGCTGGAGCAGGTCGGCGAGCTCGATGTCGTCGAAGCCGACCAGGGCGACCCGGCGGGTCTGCTCGGCGAGCACGCGGATCACGGTGACCGTGACCCGGTTGTTGGCCGCGAAGATCGCGGTGACCGGGTCCCGGCCGGACAGCATCTCCTCGGCCGCCCTGCGCACCCGCTCGGGGTCGGTGACACCGAGGGACATCCAGGAGTCCGCCACCGGTATGCCCGCGTCCTCCATCGCGGCCCGGTAGCCGCGCAGCCGCTCGGCGGCGGTGTGGATGCGGGGCATGTCGCCGATGAAGCCGATCCGGCGGTGCCCGTGCGCGATGAGGTGGGCGACGCCGTCCCGGGCACCGCCGAAGTTGTCCGACAGCACCACGTCGGCGCCGATGTGTCCGGCCGGCCGGTCCACGAACACCGTGGCGACGCCCGCCTTGAGCTCGGGCTCCAGATACCGGTGGTCGTCACCGGCCGGGATCACCACCAGCCCGTCCACCCGCCGCGCGCACAGGGCCAGCACCAGCTCCTGCTCGCGGTCCGGGTCCTCCGCGCTGGAGCCGTTGATCAGCAGGGCGCCGTGCGCACGCGCCACCTCCTCGACCGACCGGCTCAGCGGCCCGTAGAAGGGGTCCGCGAGGTCCTCCAGGACCAGACCGATGCTCGCCGTACGGCCCTTGCGCAGGACCCGCGCGCTGTCGTTGCGGCGGAAACCGAGCGCCTCGATCGCCTCCTGGACACGCCGCTCCGTCTCCGGGGTCACGCCCGGCTCCCCGTTCACGACGCGGGAGACCGTCTTGAGTCCGACCCCGGCCCGTGCCGCGACGTCCTTCATGGTCGGCCGGGTGCCGTAGCGCGTGGCGGATCGGAGGTTGGTCTGGGGCACGGTGCGGTGTCCTGTCCTGTCGTCCACGACGGGTGCGTCGGTCCTGGGTTTGTATGAGGATGTGGCGTCGAGCATAGAGCCTGGACAACGTTGTCAGGCTCGGGGGAGACTGTCCACCGCAATCTCCGGACCGTGCCCCACCGCTGGCCGGCCAGTCCTTTTTCACTGTCAACGGGGAGATCCGACACTGATGCACACCGACCTCGTGGCCGCGCTCGACATCGGCGGCACCAAGATCGCCGGCGCTCTGGTGGACGGCCAGGGACGGATCCTGCTCCGCGCCCAGCGGCCGACGCCCGCCCGGGAGGACGGCGACACCGTGATGCGGGCCGTGGAGGAGGTGCTCGGCGAACTCACCGGGTCGCCGCTCTGGGAGCGGGCCACGGCCGTGGGGATCGGCAGCGCCGGTCCGGTGGACAGGACGGCGGGCACCGTCAGCCCGGTGAACGTGCCCGGCTGGCGCGACTACCCGCTCGTCGGGCGCGTCCGGGCCGTGGCCGGGGACCTGCCCGTCGATCTGATCGGCGACGGAGTGGCGATCACGGCGGCCGAACACTGGCAGGGCGCCGCCCGCGGCCACGACAACGCGCTGTGCATGGTCGTCTCCACGGGCGTCGGCGGCGGCCTGGTCCTCGGCGGCCATCTGCACGCCGGGCCCACCGGCAACGCCGGCCACATCGGTCACATCAGCGTGGACCTCGACGGCGACCTGTGCCCGTGCGGCTCGCACGGCTGCGTGGAGCGCATCGCGAGCGGCCCCAACATCGCCCGGCGCGCCCTGGAGAACGGCTGGCGGCCCGGCCCCGACGGCGACACGTCCGCCGCCGCGGTGGCCGCCGCCGCCCGGGCCGGTGACCCGGTCGCCGTCGCCTCCTTCGAACGGGCCGCTCAGGCCCTGGCCGCCGGGATCGCCGCGACCGCGACCCTCGTGGAGATCGACATCGCGGTGATCGGCGGGGGAGTGGGCAAGGCGGGCGACGTCTTGTTCACGCCCCTGCGTCAGGCCCTGAGCAGCTACGCGACGTTGTCCTTCGTCCGGCACCTGACCGTGGCCCCGGCCCAGATGGGCACCGACGCCGGACTGGTGGGCGCGGCGGCGGCAGCGCTGGCGAAGCGGACGGACACGGCCGCGGCGGGAGTGTGAGACCGAGCAGGAACGTTCAGTCGGGATGTTTCCGACGCCCGGCGCGTCCCTGAGTCCGGCACGTTCCTGAGCCGGCACGTTCGTGAGCCGGCACGTTCCTGAGCCGGCACGTTCGTGAGCCGGCACGTTCGTGATGCTGAAGGAACCACTCGGACGCGGGCGGCATCCGGCCCGGCGTGGGTGTCGGGATGTTGTTCTTCGGGCTCGCCTTCATGGGCGGATGGGCAGATGGGCGGACGGGCGGATGTGCGGCGGCGCTCGGCGCGCTGGTGTACGCCGCCGTCACGCTCGTTCGCATCTGGCCGGAGGACTGGCTGCGGCGCCATGGACACCCCGTGGCGCGGCTGCTGATGCCGGCGCCCGCGTTCACCGAGGACTGGATGGGCTACCCCGCGATGATGGACCTCACCGGGCGGGGATACCAGGCCGGTGTGGTGAGTGCGCTGCACTCCACGGCGTGGTGGACGTGCGGGATCGCGGTCCTCGGCCGGTGCCGGCTCACGGCCGGCGCGCAGGTGTGCCTCCTGCCGCTCGCCGCGTGGTGGATCGGAGCGTTCGACACGTACTACACCTGACCCATGGCCGAGTTGGCGGGAGGCCCTGTCCAGCTGCGTCTCGCCGCAGTCACATACTCGGCTCCGGCGGAGAAGCGGATCGTCTTGTCCCACCACTGCCGTGCCCATTCCTTGCGCATGTCGCGTTCCTGCGGATCCGTCCATGCCGACGCTGCGAAGTTGTCGTACTGCGCATTTCGGGAGCACTGGCGAAGTGGTCCACGGTGGCCTCGATCGCGTCCTCCCTGATCTCCTCAAGGAAATCGACCGCGACGCGGCGCATCCGTGAGAGATCGATCATTCCGTTCCAGACTCTTCGGGCCTGGTCGTACGGACTCGTCCCAACGGGTGAGGGATCCGCAGGGTGCACGCCTGCCTTCCGGGGAATGGCGAACCCCGGCGCGAGGTGGACGCACCGGGGTTCCATGACTGGCTCAGTACCGCGTAGGGAACAGCTGGAGCCTGGCCTTTTTGCCGGAGACCGATTTCACCCAGATCTTCAGGTTGTTGAACTTGACCGTGCCGCCCGGGCTGGTGCTGCCGCTGAGACTCCCGTCGGCGGCCGACATCTTCACGGATCGGGAGCTGATGCTCGTGATCTTGAGCTTCCCGAACCCGAACTTGCGGCTGTCGACCTTGATGGTCTTGGGCGCCGACACGGTGGTCTTGCATCGCCCGTCGTAGCAGGGCCCGTTGGCGGCCGACGCCACGGGCGTCATCAGGCCGAACCCGAGTGTGCCCGCCATGGTCAGCGTCATGGCGGTCGTCACGGCCCGCCGGCGCACACCGGAGCTGGTCACCAGGATGGCGGCTGCCGGATGGCCCATACGGCTGCAGTTCACGTCATAGCCCTTCGGTCGGTCGGAAACGGTACGGCGGGGAGTTCCTGCGCCGCCGGAGCCCAGGCGCTCGTGCGCTCGGCTCCGAGCCGGCCGGGGTGTGTCCCGCTGAACCGATTCCAGCGCCCGCCTGGTTGTTCGGGAACCTGCTCCAGCCCTCTGAACAACCCGCGTCGCACCCGGGACAGGGCGACGCCGGCAAGCGTGCAGCAGCTGTGCCGGAGGAGGCTCAGCCGCTCGTCTTGGTTCAGTGACCCGCGTCACACCCAGCTCCTGTCAGCAATCGGGGCGCCGTCTCGTTCAAGGGGCACGCGAACGAGACAGGAGCAACGCCATGAAGCACCGCATCGTCGTACTCGGTGCCGGATACGCCGGGGCCTTCGCCGCCGGAAACCTGGCCCGTCGGCTCTCCTCCGCCGACACCGAGATCACCGTCGTCAACGCCGTGCCCGACTTCGTCGAGCGGATGCGGCTCCACCAGCTCGCGATCGGCCAGGACCTCGCGTTCCGCAAGCTCGCCGACATATTCGCGGGCACCGGGGTGCGGCTGCGTCTGGGGCGCGTCACCGGTGTCGACCCCGAGCGCAGGACCGTCACCGTGACCGGCGAGGACGGTGACGGCGAGCTCGCGTACGACACGCTTCTCTACGCGCTCGGCAGCTTCGTGGCCCACCATGACGTCCCGGGCGTGGCCGAGTACGCCTTCGATGTGACCGGCCGGTCCTCGGCGCTGCGTCTGCGCGAGCGCCTGGCCGGCCTGGGCGAGGGCGGCACCGTGCTGGTCGTCGGTGAGGGGCTGACCGGCATCGAGACCGCCACCGAGTTCGCCGAGTCCCGGCCCGACCTCTCGGTCGCCCTCGCCGCCCGCGACGAGCTGGGCGCCTGGCTCTCCCCGAAGGCCCGCCGTCACCTGCGCCAGGCCTTCGACCGGCTCGGCATCACCGTCCACGAGTACACCGCCATCGAAGCCGTCGAGCCGACACGGGCGATCGCCGCCGACGGCAGGTCCATCCCGGCGGACGTGACCGTGTGGTCGGCCGGGTTCGCCGTGCACCCCATCGCGGCCGCCAGCGGCCTGGAGGTCGCCGAGACCGGCCAGATCGTCGTCGACCGCACCATGCGCTCGGTCTCGCACCCGGACGTCTACGCCGCCGGTGACTGCGCCTACGCGATCGGCGAGAACGGCCGGCCGCTGCCGATGTCCTGTGCCTCGGCCGGCTACACCAACATGCAGGCGACCTCCGCGATCATCGCGCGCCTGACGGGCGGCAAGGTCCCGACCACCGGGCTGAAGTACCACGGCAACCACATCAGCCTCGGGCGGCGGGACGCGATCTTCCAGATGGTGGACGCAGACGCCCGGTCGAAGTCCTGGTACCTGGGCGGGCGGACCGCCGCCCGGCTCAAGTCGGGCGTGCTCAAGGGGGCCGGGTGGGGCATCGCCCACCCGACCTTCGGCATGCCGAAGCGCAGGCGCCGCCTGGCCACCGCGCCTGGCCCGGCCGGTGTGAGGGTCGCGGCATAGGCTGCTCCGCATGGACAGTGCAGCCATCGATCGGTTCGAGGCCGGCCGGGGCCGGCTGGCCTCGCTCGCGTACCGTCTGCTCGGCTCGGCCGCCGACGCCGAGGACGCCGTGCAGGACACGTTCCTGCGCTGGCAGGCCGCGGACCGGGAACGTATCGAGGTGCCGGAGGCGTGGCTGACCAAGGTCGTCACCAATCTCTGTCTCGACCGGCTCCGCTCGGCGCAGGCGCGCCATGAGCGCGCTGCCGGAGACTGGCTGCCCGAGCTGCTCCTCGACGGGGACCCGATGCTCGGCCCTGCCGATACCTTCGAGCAGCGCGAATCGGTGTCCTTGGCCGTACTGACCCTCATGGAGCGCCTCTCGCCGGTCGAGCGGGCCGCTTACGTCCTGCGCGAGGCCTTCTCGTACCCCCACGCCGAGATCGCCCGGATCCTCGACATCACCGAGTCCGCGAGCCAGCAGCATGTCCACCGGGCCCGACGCCGGGTCGCCGCCGAGCGCCGCGGCGTCGGCGAGGTGGACCCCGTGTCCGCGCGCCGGGTCGTCGAGGAGTTCCTCGCCGCCGCCACGTCGGGGCGCACCGAACGGCTGGTGGCCATGCTCACCGCCGACGCGACCGCGGTCTCGGACGGCGCCGGACTGGCCAGGCGGCTGTTGCGGTACAAGTCGCGCGAGCGGGTCGCCTCCTTCGTGCGGGCCGGCTTCAAGCCCACGCCGGCGAAGCGGCGGCTGGCCGGTGGCTCGCTCGCGATGCATATCGCGCTGGTCAACGGCTCACCGGCCGTCCTCGCCGTGGTCGGCGACCGGGTCGTGGGCGCCGTGGCGTTCGAGGTCAGCGACGGCAAGGTCGCGTCCCTGCGCGGCATCGCCGCCGCGGACCGGCTCGTGCGCCTCAATGAGGCCTGGCGGCAGCACGAACCCGACGCGCCGGTCATCGACGCATGGTGACCTGAGCCGGCTGCCGGGCTGAGCCAGACCCAGGTCGCGAAGGCTCGACACGCGCCGTGAAGCGGTCGGGAACTGGGAGGCCTGCCGGACCGAGCCGCGGCCGCCGCAGCGCGCCGCCTCCGGCCGGCTCCCGGAGAAGCCGGCCGAACGCTTCCCCGCCGCCCCTCGCTTTCCCGGACCGGCATGCCTACGACACCACGCACCAGCCGGCCGGTCCGGGATACCGGGTTTTCTCTCGGAACGCGTCCGAATGTCCGTGCGATGTGGCACGATCGCGCCTGTGAGCAGCAGACCCGCCCCGGCGCAGCGCCTGCGCGACCTCGCACTCCTGCGCCGGGTCAAGGACCGGATCGACCGGGAGTACGCGCGGCCTCTGGACGTCGAGGCGCTGGCCCGGGGTGTGCACATGTCGGCCGGGCATCTCAGCCGCGAGTTCAAGCTCGCCTACGGCGAGTCGCCGTACAGCTACCTCATGACGCGCCGCATCGAGCGTGCCATGGCGTTGCTGCGCCGTGGGGACCTCAGCGTCACCGAGGTGTGTTTCGAGGTCGGCTGCTCGTCGCTGGGCACCTTCAGCACCCGCTTCACCGAGCTGGTCGGCATGCCGCCGAGCGCCTACCGGCGCCAGGCGGTGCTCGCCACCGCGGGAATTCCGTCGTGCGTGGCGAAGCAGGTGACCAGACCGATCAGGAATCGAGAAGCGTCCGCCCCGGGCCGAAACTAGCGTGATGGCCATGGACCTCACCATTCACGCCAGCTTCCTTCCGCACGACGACCCGGACGCCGCCCTGGCGTTCTACCGCGACACCCTCGGCTTCGAAGTCCGGGCCGACGTGGGATACGAGGGGATGCGCTGGATCACGGTCGGCCCCGTCGGCCGGCCCGGCACGAACATCGTGCTGCATCCGCCCGCCGCCGACCCCGGCATCACCGAGGACGAGCGCAGGACCATCGCCGAGATGATGGCCAAGGGCACCTACGCCAGCATCGTGCTGGCCACCCCCGACGTCGACGCCACATTCGAGCGGGTGCAGGCAGGCGACGCCGAGGTGGTCCAAGAGCCCGTGGATCAGCCGTACGGCGTTCGCGACTGCGCCTTCCGCGATCCCGCGGGCAACATGGTCCGCATCCAGCAGCTGAAGCCGTGACGGCGCGGTAGCAGCCGGCCCGCAGGTCCACACGCAGCAGATACCCCCGCGCCGCACCTCCGGGCCGGCGCGGGGAAACAAGATCGTCCGACCGCGGCAGCCCCGCCCGACAGATGGAGACCGATGAGCATGGCCACGAGGACGGACAAACAGTCGTCCGGGCCGCACGTTGCCGACAGCCACGATGTGATCCGCGTGCACGGCGCGCGCGAGAACAACCTCAAGGACGTCAGCATCGAGATCCCCAAGCGCCGGCTGACGGTGTTCACGGGCGTTTCCGGCTCGGGCAAGAGCTCGCTCGTGTTCGACACCATCGCCGCGGAGTCGCAGCGACTGATCAACGAGACCTACAGCGCCTTCCTGCAGGGCTTCATGCCGAACCGGGCCCGGCCCGAGGTCGACGTGCTCGACGGGCTGACGACCGCCATCGCCGTGGACCAGCAGCGGATGGGCGGCGACCCCCGCTCCACGGTCGGCACCGCCACCGACGCCAACGCGATGCTGCGCATCCTCTTCAGCCGGCTCGGCAAGCCGCACATCGGCCCGCCCAGCGCGTACTCCTTCAACACCGCCTCCGTCCGGGCGAGCGGCGCCATCACCGTCGAGCGCGGCGCCAAGACCAAGGCCCAGAAGGCGACCTACGAGCGCACCGGCGGCATGTGCAACCGCTGCGAGGGCCGCGGCAAGGTCTCCGACATCGACCTCACCCAGCTCTACGACGATTCCAAGTCGCTGTCCGAGGGCGCGTTCACCATCCCCGGCTGGAAGTCGGACAGCCAGTGGACCGTGCAGCTCTATGCCCAGTCGGGCTTCGTCGACCCGGACAAGCCGATCCGCGAGTACACCAAGAAGGAGTGGGCCGCCTTCCTCTACGGGGAACCGGTCAAGATCAAGGTCAACGGCATCAACCTCACCTACGAGGGACTGATCCCCAAGATCCAGAAGTCGTTCCTGTCCAAGGACAAGGAGGCGATGCAGCCGCACATCCGGGCGTTCGTGGAGCGGGCGGTCACCTTCACCGTCTGTCCCGAGTGCGACGGCACCCGGCTGAGCGAGGGCGCCAGATCGTCGAAGATCGACAACATCAGCATCGCCGACGCCTGCGCGATGGAGATCAGGGACCTGGCCGAGTGGGTCCGGAAGCTCTCGGAGCCGTCCGTGGCGCCGCTGCTCACCGCGTTGCAGGGGACGCTCGACTCGTTCGTGGAGATCGGCCTGGGCTATCTCTCGCTCGACCGGCCGGCGGGCACGCTGTCGGGCGGCGAGGCGCAGCGCGTGAAGATGATCCGCCACCTCGGCTCCTCGCTCACGGACGTCACCTACGTCTTCGACGAGCCGACCATCGGCCTGCACCCGCACGACATCCAGCGGATGAACGACCTGCTGCTGCGACTGCGCGACAAGGGGAACACGGTGCTCGTCGTGGAGCACAAGCCGGAGGCGATCGCGATCGCCGACCATGTCGTCGACCTCGGCCCCGGCGCCGGCACGGCGGGCGGCACCGTCTGCTTCGAGGGCACGGTCGAGGGGCTGCGGGCCGCGGACACCGTCACCGGCCGTCACCTCGACGACCGGGCCACCCTCAAGGAGACGGCCCGCAAGGCCACCGGCGCGCTGGAGATCCGGGGCGCGACGGCCAACAACCTCCGACACGTCGACGTCGACATCCCGCTCGGGGTGCTCACCGTCGTCACAGGTGTCGCCGGCTCCGGCAAGAGCTCCCTGCTGCACGGGTCGGTCCCCGCCGACGCGGGGGTCGTCTCGGTGGACCAGAGCCCGATCAAGGGCTCGCGGCGCAGCAACCCCGCGACGTACACCGGGCTGCTCGACCCGATCCGCAAGGCCTTCGCGAAGGCCAACGGCGTGAAGCCGGCCCTGTTCAGCGCCAACTCCGAGGGCGCCTGCCCCACCTGCAACGGCGCCGGCGTCATCTACCTCGACCTGGGCATGATGGCCGGCGTCGACACCCCCTGCGAGGACTGCGAGGGGAAGCGGTTCCAGGCCTCCGTGCTGGAGTACCACCTCGGCGGCCGTGACATCAGCGAGGTGCTCGCGATGTCGGTGGCCGAGGCCGAGGAGTTCTTCGGCGCCGGCGAGGCGCGCACCCCGGCCGCGCACAAGATCTTGGAGCGGCTCGCCGAGGTCGGGCTCGGCTACCTCACCCTCGGCCAGCCGCTCACCACGCTCTCCGGCGGCGAGCGGCAGCGCCTCAAGCTGGCCACGCACATGGCGGACAAGGGCGGCGTCTACGTCCTCGACGAGCCGACCACCGGCCTCCACCTCGCGGACGTGGAGCAGCTGCTCGGCCTGCTCGACCGGCTCGTCGACGCCGGCAAGTCGGTCGTCGTCATCGAGCACCACCAGGCGGTCATGGCGCACGCCGACTGGATCATCGACCTCGGCCCCGGCGCCGGCCACGACGGCGGCCGGATCGTCTTCGAGGGCACACCGGCCGACCTCGTCGCGGCCCGCTCCACCCTGACCGGGGAGCACCTCGCCGCCTACGTCGGCGCCTGACGCGGGTCCCCGGGAGCGGCATCGAGGCCGCTCCCGGGGACCGCAGACCAATCTGTAGATAAGCCGCAAAACGGTCGAATAACGGCAAGTTCCGAGGGCACTCCGTCTCCTGAGCACCCCCACAGAACGGAGCCGCTGATGATCATCAAGAAGATGCACGAGAAGGGCGTTCGCAGCGAACACGCCTACATGGCCGCCATGGCGTCCGTCGGCCTCAGCGTCGTCGCCTGGATGGGCTCCATGAAGATGGAGCCGGGCACCGGCCTCGCCCGTGCCGACCGCTGGGGCATCTTCGTCGGCGAATGGGCACCCACCTTCTTCGGTCTGGGCCTCGCCCTGTCCCACTACGAGCAGCATGACGGCACCCTCACCGCCGACGTCCACGAATTCCGGCAGACCCAGAAGGCGAGCTGAACGGCCTACTCCGGCGAGCGTCCGGCGCCGTTCCCGCGCACCCTGGTGCCATGGCGTCCGCGAAACCCGTCGTGGTCTACCCGCCCGCCACGGACGGTGGCCGGCGGGTACGCGTGGGCGACCGGTTCCTCGGGATCGCGTACGGGCTGCTGGACGTCGCCGAGTTCCTGCGGCGGGCGGGGATCGAGGACGCGGACGAGGCCTACGTGGCGGCGTCCGGGCTGATCGAATGGCGCGGTGGCGGCCCCGGCGCCTGGGGCACCGACCCGGACGACGACCTGGTGTGAAGCCCGTGCTTCGCCCGGTCGGGTCCGGGTGCGTGACCCCGCGACGGGTCCGGCAGTTGAGTCGGGCATGAAGAAGCGCAGCATGCTCGCCATCGCCTCCCTCGCCACCGGTTTCGTCGTCGCGGCGGTCACCCCGTCGCACGCCCTCGGAGATGGCCTCGGCTCCCTCAACGTGGACGAGACCCTCCGCACCCTCCCCGACACCGTCGCCAAGGACAGCCTGTCCCTGGACAAGGAGGACGGCGCGCAGGAGAAGGGGAAGGGCTGACGGGTCCGCCCGTCCCCGGCCCACGGCGCCGGCGCTCCCGAGCAAGGGGGCGCCGGCGCCGTCGTCATGCGCCCTCAACTGCGGCTGGTTTCCGTGGCAGGGTGGAGCGGGCAAGCCTCAGGGGGCCAACAGAAGAGGGGGACCTGTGACCGTCGTCTGGATCAACGGCGCGTTCGGTGCGGGGAAGACCACCACCGCACAGGAACTGATCGAACTGATCCCGAACAGCACGCTCTTCGACCCCGAGGTCATCGGCGGAGCGCTCCGGTATCTGCTGCCGCCCAAACACCTCGCCGAGGTCGGCGACTTCCAGGACCTGCCGATCTGGCGACGGCTCGTGATCGACACGGCGGCCGCGATGCTCGCCGAGCTCGGCGGGACCCTGGTGGTCCCCATGACGCTGCTGCGCCAGGAGTACCGCGACGAGATCTTCGGCGGCCTGGCCGCCCGCAGGATTCCGGTCAGTCACATCCTGCTCGCTCCGGCCGAAACGATACTGCGGGAGCGGATAGCGGGCCGCGAGGTCCCGCGGGACCTGCCCGACGGCGAGATGCGAATACGCCAGTGGTCCTTCGACCACATCGAGCCCTACCGGACCGCCCTCGCCTCCTGGCTCACCGCCGACGCCCACCCGGTCGACACCAGCGACCTCACGCCCTACGAGACCGCCGCCCGGATCGCCGAGGCGGTCAGCAGCGGCTCCGTGCCCGTCTGCGACATCGTGCAGACGCCCGAGCCCACCGCCGAGACACTCGCCGCCGGTGTGCTCCTCTTCGACGAGCAGGACCGGGTGCTGCTCGTCGACCCCACCTACAAGGCCGGCTGGGAGTTCCCCGGCGGGGTCGTCGAACCCGGTGAGGCGCCCGCACGCGCCGGTGTGCGAGAGGTCGCCGAGGAGACCGGCATCCACCTCGACGAGGTGCCGAGCCTGCTCGTCGTCGACTGGGAGCGCCCCTCGCCCCCCGGGTTCGGCGGACTGCGGCTCCTCTTCGACGGCGGCACCCTCGACTCCACGGAGGCCGGACGGCTGCTGCTGCCCGGGCCGGAGCTGCGCGACTGGCGGTTCGTCACCGAGGAGGAGGCCGCCGACCTGCTGCCACCGGTGCGCTACGAGCGGCTGCGCTGGGCGCTGAGGGCACGCGAACGCGGAGCGGCGTTCTATCTGGAAGCCGGGGTGCCGGTCGGCTGACGCCGAGCTGTCCCTTCCTGCTCTTTACCCGGCGCGGGCGATTCCGAGGGAAAAGCAAAAGGAAACGTCCACGGACCCATCGCCAATCACTGCCCAAGGAATCTCCCGCACTCCTTCACGCGGCGGGTAATCACATTCCCCACTCTCGTCAACACTTTTCCATGACCGCAAACAATCCCTTTTCCAGCCCCTGCTCGGCTTGACCGGACTCGCACGGCATTGCGAAAGTCCGCAGAGTCTCACGGCGGTGATTGCGACCGCCACTCAATTTCCTTGCCTCAGGGGCAGATCCGGGATGTCCGTACGATGACCACGCAACACCAGCCGGCCGACACCGGCGGCGGCACCGCGCTGCTGACCGAGCCGCCGACGCAGGACCCCAGACCCGGCGGCACGGTCGTCGCCGGCCGCTCACCGGCCCGCATGGCCTGGAAGCGGATCCGGCGGGACAAGGTCACCACGGCCGCCCTGGCGGCCACCCTCCTGTTCATCGCGATCGCGCTGCTCGCGCCGGTCCTCACCGCGATGACCAGCTGGGGACCGATTACCCCCGACAACAAGGCGATCAACCCCGACACGGGCAACTTCCCCTACGGATCGCTGGGCGGCATCAGCGCCCAGCACCTCCTCGGCGTCGAACCGGGCACTGGCTACGACCTGTTCGCCCGCATCGTCTACGGCCTGCGCACCTCCCTCTACGTGGGCTTCGCCTCGGCCGTGCTGTCCACCGCGGTCGGTGTCGTGGCGGGGCTCGCGGCCGGCTACTTCGGCGGCTGGGTCGACTCCGTGCTGTCCCGGATCATGGACGTGATGCTGGCGTTCCCGCAGCTGCTGTTCATCATCGCGCTCACCCCGGTGATCCAGAACGCGCTGCAGACCAACAGCCACGGCGGCACCGACGAGAACCTCCGGCTGCTCGTCCTGGTCCTCAACATCGCCGTCTTCGCCTGGGCGTACACCGCCCGTCTGGTGCGCGGACAGGTGCTGTCCCTGCGCGAGCGGGAGTTCGTCGACGCCGCGCGGCTGATGAGCGCCGGCCGGCGGCACATCCTCTTCCGGCAGCTGCTGCCCAACCTGTGGGCGCCGATCCTGATCTCCTTCGCCCTCGCAGTGCCGCAGAACATCACCACCGAGGCGGCCCTGTCGTACCTCGGCGTCGGCGTCATCCCGCCCAACCCCGACTGGGGAGCCCTGCTGTCGGACGCCTCCCAGTTCTTCCTCCAGGACCCGATGTACCTCTTCGTGCCCGGCGTCCTGCTCTTCCTCCTGGTCCTGGCGCTCAACCTCCTCGGGGACGGCGTCCGGGACGCCCTGGATCCCCGCGCCCGGCGCGGCTGACAAAGCCACCCCCCGAGTCTCGGCCCGGCGGTCCCACGAGCGACCGCCGAGCCCGTAGCAAGAAACGGAGTTTCCTCAATGACGCGCAGCACGCGCAGATCGCGCACGGTCGCTCTCACGGCAACCGCCGTCGTGATCGCCCTCGGAGCCACCGCATGCGGAGGGTCCTCCGGCAACAGCGCCAGCGGCTCCCCGTCGAAGGGCGGCACGCTGACGATCCTCGACGACGCCGACTTCAACCACATCGACCCTCAGCGGACCTACACCACCGAGGGTTCGAGCATGGACTACGAGCTCGTCCGCACCCTCACCGGATGGGACGAGGCGGCATCCACGCCCAAGCTGGTCGGCGACCTGGCCACCGACACCGGAAAGCCCAGCAAGGGCGCCACGGTGTGGACGTTCCACCTGCGCCACGGGGTCAAGTGGCAGGACGGCAGCGAAGTCACCGCGCAGGACGTCAAGTACGGCGTCGAGCGGGCGTTCTCCCCGGACATCAACGGCGGCCCGCCGTACGCCAGTCAGTGGCTGGCCGGCGGCGATTCCTACAAGGGCCCGTACCAAGGCAAGCAGCTGGACTCGATCCAGACACCGGACAAGTACACCCTCGTCTTCCACCTCAACCAGCCCGTCGCCGACTTCAACGAGACGACGGCCATGACCGGGTGGTCGGCGGTGCCCAAGGCACACGACACCGGCGCCACGTACGACACGCATGTCTGGTCCGACGGGCCCTACATGATCAAGTCGTACACGAAGAACAAGGAAATGGTCCTCGTCCGGAACAAGAACTGGAGCCAGTCGACCGACCCGATCCGCCAGCAGAACGTCGACGAGATCGACGCGAAGTTCGGGCAGGACCAGGCCGCCATCGACCAGCAGATCAAGTCCGACGGAGGATCCGCACAGACCGCGATCACGCAGACGCCGATCGCCGGCTCCGACCTGACGACGATGGCGGGCGACCCGTCGCTCAAGTCGCGCTATTACAAGATCCCGGCCCCGGGCATCAACTACATGGCGATCAACATGAACCGGGTCAAGGACATCAAGGTCCGCGAGGCGATCGAGTACGCCGTCGACAAGACCACCGTACGCGGGGCCTTCGGCGGTTCGGCCTACGGCAACTACGCCGCCACGATGCTCGCCCCGGGCATCGACGGCCACAAGGACTTCAACCTCTACAGCAGCAACCCCGCCGGTGACCTCACCAAGGCCAAGGCCCTGATGAAGCAGGCCGGCAACCCCAAGCCGACGATGTCGCTCGCGGTGGAGAACATTCCCACGCACGAGCACTTCGCGGACGCCGTGAAGACCGCGCTCGCGAAGATCGGCATCACGGTGAACATCACTCCGATCGACAAGAACAACTACTTCAGCACCGTGGACAACGTGAAGAACCAGTACGACCTGACCTGGGGCGACTGGATCGCGGACTGGCCGAACGCCTCCACCGTGCTGCCCACACTCTTCGACGGGCGTCAGATCAAGAAGCTCCCGCAGTCCAACCAGGACATCTCGTACCTGAACGACCCGAAGATCAACGCGCAGATCGACAAGATCGGCAAGATGACCGACCTCAAGCAGCGCAACACCGCCTACGGGGAGCTGGACGAGCAGATCCTGAAGGACGCCGCCGTGGTCCCGCTGATGTACATGAACTTCAGCGAGGTGAGCGGCTCGAAGGTCGGCGGTGTCATCGACGACCCGATCATGGCCGAACCCAGCCTGGTGCACGCCTACATCAAGCAGTGACGCATCCCTTCTGAACCCCGCCGGCGGCCTGGGCCGCCGGCGGGCATCCCACTCACGTCAGGTCCCGGCACCCCATGTTTCGTTACCTCATCAGACGCCTGCTGGCAGCGGCCGTGATCATGCTGGTGATCACCACGATCACCTTCTTCATCTTCTTCGCGCTGCCGTCCGACCCCGCTCTCCTGGCCTGCGGAAAGACCTGCTCGCCCTCCCGTCTCACGGAGATCAAGCACTCGCTGGGCCTGGACCAGAGCTACCTGACGCAGTACTGGGAGTTCGTCAAGGGGCTGGTCGTAGGCCGTGACTACGGCGACCAGAGCGTCCGCATCCACTGCGCGGCGCCCTGCCTCGGCATCTCCTTCCAGACCGACACCCCCGTCCTGACCACGCTGCTCCAGGACTTCCCGGCGGACCTCTCCCTCGGACTCGGCGCCGCGGTGGCGTTCCTGATCCTGGGTGTCGGCCTCGGTACGGTGGCCGCTGTCCGAAGGGGCAGGGCCGCCGACAAGGCGGCGGTCGGACTGGCCCTGTTCGGCGTCTCGGTGCAGATCTACTTCATCGGCCTGCTCCTGCTGTACCTCTTCGTCGACAAGTTCCAGATCCTGCCGACCTCCGGCTACACCTCGATCACCGAGGACCCGGCCGACTGGTTCAAGGGCCTGATCCTGCCCTGGATCACCCTGGTCATCGTCTACCTCGCGATGTACACCCGGCTCACCCGCTCCTCCATGCTGGAGGTCTTCGCCGAGGACTACATGCGCACCGCCCGCGCCAAGGGCCTGCCGGCCGCGACCATCGTCCTCAAGCACGGGCTGCGGGCCGCCATCACCCCGATCATCACCATCTTCGGCATGGACGTCGGCTCCCTGATCGGCGGCTCCGCGGTCATCACCGAGTCGGTGTTCGGCATCAACGGCATCGGCAAGCTCGCGGTCGACTCCGTCCAGAACTCCGACCTGCCCGTCATCCTCGGCACCACGCTCTTCGCCGCGACGTTCGTCGTCCTCGCCAACGTGGTCGTCGACCTGGTGTACGGCCTCGTCGACCCGCGCGTGCGCCTCGCCTGAGCCCTTCTTCCGTCCTTAGGAACACCCGTGTCCGTTCAGACCTCACCGCAGCCCGCAGACGTCACGCCCGCGCCCGCACCCTTCCTCGACGTACGCGACCTGAGGGTGCACTTCCCGACCGAGGACGGCATCGTCAAGTCCGTCGACGGCGTCTCCTTCACCCTGGAGAAGGGCGGCACCCTCGGCATCGTCGGCGAGTCCGGCTCCGGCAAGTCGGTGACCTCGCTGGCCCTGCTCGGACTGCACAAGGGCACCCGCGCCCGGGTCTCCGGCGAGATCTGGCTGGAGGGGAAGGAACTCGTCGCCCTGCCCGAGGCCGACATGCGCGAGTTGCGCGGCCGTACGGTCTCCATGATCTTCCAGGACCCGCTCTCCGCGCTGCACCCCTTCTTCTCCGTCGGCGCCCAGATCGCCGAGGCCTACTGCGTGCACCACAAGGTCTCCAAGAAGGAGGCCAAGGACCGCGCGGTGGAGATGCTCAAGCGGGTCGGCATCCCGCAGCCCGAACGCCGGGTCAGGGACTATCCGCACCAGTTCTCCGGCGGCATGCGCCAGCGCGCCATGATCGCCATGTCCCTGGTCTGCGACCCCACCCTGCTCATCGCCGACGAACCCACCACCGCCCTGGACGTCACCGTCCAGGCGCAGATCCTGGACCTGATCCGCGACCTTCAGGAGGAGTTCGGCTCCGCCGTCGTCATCATCACACACGACCTCGGAGTGGTCTCCGACGTCGCCGACGACATCCTGGTGATGTACGGCGGCCGCCGGATCGAGTACGGCACCACCCGCGAGGTTCTCAAGCAGCCCCAGCACCCCTACACCTGGGGCCTGTTGCAGTCGATGCCGCACCTCACCGGCGACGTCGGCGAACGGCTGAACCCGATCCCCGGCACCCCGCCGAGCCTGATCAACCTGCCGGACGGCTGCTCTTTCCACCCGCGCTGTGCCTACAAGGGCTGGGTCCCTCAGGGGCGTTGCACCGTGGAACGGCCCGAGCTGCGCCTCGTCGCCGGCACCGGAGGACACCTTGCCGCCTGCCACCTCACCGACGAGGCCAAACACGAGATCCGCGGCGGGACCGGCCCTGACGACCGGGGCGCCGCAGCCGCACGGGCCGCGCAGTGACGGCGGCGGACGAAAGGGAGCATGACGTGAGCACCACTCAGTCCCTCACCGGGCAGACCACCGACCGCCCCACCGGTGAGAACCTCCTCGAAGTACGCGGTCTGCAGAAGCACTTCCCCCTCCGGCAGGGCATCATCTTCCAGCGGCAGATCGGGGCCGTACGAGCCGTCGACGGCATCGACTTCTCGGTCGGGCCCGCCGAATCGCTGGGCCTGGTCGGCGAGTCCGGCTGCGGCAAGTCGACCACCGGCCGCCTGATCACCCGGCTGCTCGAACCCACCGGCGGCTCCGTCGTGTTCGACGGCGAGGACATCACGCACCGGCCCGCCGCACGGATGCAGGAGGCCCGACGCAACCTCCAGATGATCTTCCAGGACCCGTACTCCTCGCTGAACCCCCGGCACACCGTCGGCACCATCATCGAGACGCCGATGCGGCTCAACGGCATCAACCCGCCCCAGGGCCACAAGCGGCGCGCCCAGGAACTCCTGGAGACGGTGGGTCTCAACCCCGAGCACTACAACCGCTACCCGAACGAGTTCTCCGGCGGCCAGCGCCAGCGCATCGGCATCGCCCGGGCCCTCGCCCTGCGGCCGAAGCTGATCGTGGCCGACGAACCCGTCTCCGCGCTGGACGTCTCCATCCAGGCGCAGGTCGTCAACCTGCTCCAGGACCTCCAGCGGGAGTTCGGCATCGCCTTCGTCTTCATCGCCCACGACCTCGCCGTCGTACGGCACTTCTCCGAACGGGTCGCCGTCATGTACCTCGGCAAGATCGTCGAGGTCGCCGACCGGGAGTCGCTCTACACCCGGCCACGGCACCCCTATACCCACGCGCTGCTGTCCGCCGTCCCCGAGGCCGACCCGGACGCCACCGAGCGGCGCGAGCGCATACGGCTGGCCGGGGACGTGCCCTCACCGATCGACCCGCCCTCCGGCTGCCGCTTCCGCACCCGCTGCTGGAAAGCCCGGGACAAGTGCGCCACGGAGGAACCGCAGCTGGTCAGCGTCGAAGGCAGCCCCGCGGGCCACCTCACCGCCTGCCACTTCCCCGAGGAACCGACGGTCGCGGCGCGCGCGGAGGACATCGTCCTCGACCCGGCGCTCACGGAGCTGAAGGGCAGCCTCTGACCGCCGCCGGGTCACGCGTACGCCATGGCCCGCAGCGCCCCAGCCGCCCCCCGCGTCACCGGATCCCCGTGACCGAAGCAGGCCACGTCCGGGTCCAGCTCCGCCAGCCGCCGGCAGGCGGCCAGCACCTGGGAGCGGTCGAGGTTGAGCACTCCCGGTATCACCGTGCCGTCCACGGGCGACGCGGCGACCGTGTCACCCGTGAACAGCACCCCGTGTTCCGGGAGATGGAGCGCGATGCTGCCGTGCGTGTGCCCCGGCACGTGGACGACGTGCGCCCTGCCGCCCCAGTCCAGGATCTCGCCCCCGGCCAGCTCCGTGACCTGCGCCGGCCGGACGAAGTCACCCTCGGGCAGGAGCTTCGCCGCCTGCTCGTACAGCGGCCGCTCCCAGTCCTCGAACACCGGCGGGGGGCCGGGGACCTCACCCCGGACGACGGGCGCGTCCAGCCGGTGGGCCAGTACCTCGGCACCGCCGAGCGCGGCGAACTCGCCCGCCCCGCCCACGTGGTCCTCGTGGAAGTGGGTGAGCACGATCCGCCGTACGTCCCGCGGATCCCGGCCGAGCGCGGTCACCGCCTCGGCGATCGGGGCGCCGTAGCCCGCCGGGCCGGAGTCGATCAGCGTCAGCTCGCCGCGGCCGTCGCCGTCGCGCCACAGGTAGGCCTGGCCGACGGGGAAGCGCAGTAAGTGGAGGCGGGGGAGGAGCTCGATGACGTCCATGGGACGACCGTAGGCAAGGCCCCCGTCCGCGGACGAGCGCCTTTGCTGTGGGCAGAGCGGTCAGCTCGCCGCGTAGTTGCGCAGGAACAGCGCCTCCGCCACCGACAGCCGCTCCAGCTCCTCGGGGGACACGCTCTCGTTCACCGCGTGGATCTGGGCCTCCGGCTCGCTCAGCCCGATGAGCAGGATCTCCGCCCGCGGGTAGAGCGCGGCGAGCGTGTTGCACAGCGGGATGGAGCCGCCCTGGCCGGCGTACTGCATCTCCTGGCCGGGGTACGCCACCGCCATCGCGTCCGCCATGGCCTGGTACGCCGGGCTCGTCGTGTCGGCGCGGAAGGCCTGGCCCTGGCCGATCTGCTCGGTGCTCACCCGCGCGCCCCACGGCGTGTGCGCCTCCAGGTGCGCCTGGAGCAGCTTGGTCGCCTCGGCCGCGTCCACGCCCGGCGGCACCCGCAGGCTGATCAGCGCCCGGGCGCTCGCCTGCACGGACGGGGTGGCGCCGACGACGGGCGGACAGTCGATGCCGAGGACCGTCACAGCCGGGCGCGCCCAGATACGGTCGGCGACCGTCCCGGAGCCGATCAGCTCCACGCCGTCCAGCACCCTGGCGTCCTGCCGGAACCGCTCCTCGTCGTACTGGAGCCCCTCCCAGGCCGTGTCCCCGGCGAGTCCGTCGACGGTCGTCGAGCCGTCCTCGGCGCGCAGCGAGTCCAGGACACGGATCATGGCGGCCAGCGCGTCGGGCGCGGCACCGCCGAACTGGCCCGAGTGCAGGTTGCTGGCGAGCGTGTCCATCCGCACGCGGACGAGAGTCATGCCACGCAGGGTGGACGTGACGGTCGGCAGCCCGACACGGAAGTTGCCCGCGTCGCCGATGACGATCGTGTCGGCCTCCAGCAGGTCAGGGTGCTCCTCCGCGTACCGTTCCAGGCCGCCCGTGCCCTGCTCCTCCGAGCCCTCGGCGATCACCTTCACATGGACCGGTACGCCGCCGTTCGCCTTCAGCGCCCGCAGCGCCAGCAGGTGCATGATGACCCCGCCCTTGCAGTCGGCGGCCCCGCGCCCGTACCAGCGCCCGTCCCGCTCGGTCAGTTCGAACGGCGGGGTCGTCCAGCCGGCCTCGTCCAGCGGCGGCTGCACGTCGTAGTGGGCGTACAGCAGGACCGTCTTCGCGCCCTTGGGGCCGGGCAGGTAGCCGTAGACCGACTGCGTGCCGTCGGGGGTGTCGAGCAGGGCCACGTCCTGGAAACCCTCGGCGGCGAGCGCGTCCGCGACCCAGCGGGCGGCGCCCTCGCTCTCGCTCCTCGGGAACTGGTCGAAGTCCGCCACCGACCGGAAGGCCACCAGTTCGGTGAGCTCTTCCTTCGCCCTGGGCATCAGCGAGGCGACGGTCTCGGCGACCGGATTCGACGACATGGGCACGCTCCTCGTGGGTGCGACGTTGTAGCGGTGAGTGCCGTAGATCCTCCCACAGCGGCCTTCGGCCAGGTCCGCCGTAGGATGCGGGAGACAGCAGGGGCAGGCGGCTTGATCGGGAGCAGTAGACCATCGTGAGCAGCGAGAACTCTTCGGCGGACGACGTGCGGCAGGTGTGGGACGTCGTCGTGGTGGGCGCGGGACCCGCGGGCGCTTCGGCCGCGTACGCGGCGGCGGTCGCCGGCAGACGCGTGCTGTTGCTGGAGAAGGCGGAGCTGCCGCGGTACAAGACGTGCGGCGGCGGCATCATCGGCCCCTCGCGCGACTCCCTCCCGCCCGGCTTCGAGCTGCCGCTCAGGGACCGGGTGCACGCGGTGACGTTCTCGAACAACGGCCGCTTCACGCGCACCCGCCGGTCCAAGCAGATGCTGTTCGGGCTGATCAACCGGCCCGAGTTCGACCAGCAGCTCGTCGAGCACGCGCAGAAGGCGGGCGCCGAGCTGCGTACGGGTGTGACGGTCCAGCGGGTCGAGCAGCACGGCTCGGCGGTGCCCGACCGGCGCACGGTCGCCGTGATCCTCCAGGGCGGCGAGGTCCTGCTCGCTCGGGCGGTGGTCGGCGCGGACGGCAGTGCCAGCCGCATAGGGGCGCATGTCGGGGTCAAGGTCGACCAGGTGGACCTCGGCCTGGAGGTGGAGATCCCGGTGCCGGAGACCGTCGCCGAGGACTGGAAGGGGCGGGTGCTCATCGACTGGGGCCCCATGCCCGGCAGTTACGGCTGGGTCTTCCCCAAGGGCGACACCCTGACGGTCGGGGTGATCTCGGCGCGTGGCGAAGGCGCCGCGACGAAGCGGTACTTGGAGGAGTTCGTCGGGCGGCTCGGTCTCGCCGGTTTCGAACCGAGCATCTCCTCCGGGCACTTGACCCGCTGCCGGGCCGACGACTCGCCGCTCTCGCGCGGACGGGTGCTGGTGTGCGGTGACGCGGCGGGGCTGCTGGAGCCGTGGACCCGCGAGGGCATCTCCTTCGCGCTGCGGTCCGGGCGGCTCGCGGGGGAGTGGGCGGTGCGGATCTCCGAGGCGCACGACGCCGTGGACACCCGTCGCCAGGCCCTCAACTACGCGTTCGCGGTCAAGGCCGGGCTCGGCGTGGAGATGAGCGTCGGCAAGCGGCTGCTGACCGTGTTCGAGCGCCGTCCCGGACTGTTCCACGCGGCGCTGACGGGCTTCCGCCCGGCCTGGAAGGCGTTCAAGGAGATCACGCAGGGCGCGACGTCGCTGGGCGAGATCGTCCGCACGTACCCGGTGGCCCAGCGGGCCCTGACGGCCCTTGATCGCCGTCCCGCTGCGACGGGCGACGAGGTCAGCCCGTCACAGTGATCTCGAAGACCGGGTGGTCGGGGGCGATGCGGCGCAGCTGGTCGTCCGGGGAGTCGGGGCCGACTCCGTTGAAGAAGACCCCGACCTCCGCCTTCCAGCGCTTGAGGTAGGCGCGCAGGACCGGGGTCTTGTCGTCGTCGGCCACCTCGGTCGCGGTGAAGGTGTCCACGTGCTTGCCGAGATGCAGTTCGCCGCCGCCCGCCACGCGCATGTTGTGCGTCCACTGGACGTGGCCGCGGGGCGCGACCAGGTACTGGCGGCCGTCCAGCGTCAGTACGTTGACCGGGGTGGTGCGCCACTGGCCGCTCTTGCGGCCGCGGACGGCGAGGACGCGGGAGCCCCAGACGCTGATGCCGCGGCGGGTCAGCCAGGTGACGAGCCGGTTGAAGACGTTGACCGTGAACCAGCCGGGCTTGCGGACGTGCGTGGACATGGGGTCCCCCTGTTGGGTGTGGGAGCAGTGCCCTCGTTTGTGAGCACTGCTCTCGCTCGCTTGCTGCAAGTCTGCCCGAGGCCTGTGCTCCAAAGCAAGAGCACTGCTCTCCTTTTTGGTCGCCGCTCTCGTTTATGTGCGCCGCTCTCGTTTGCGTGCACTGCTCCGCTTCCATGGCACACTGCCCCGCATGAGCACCGCACACGGCGCCCGTGCCCGGGCCAGGATCGAAGTCACCGCGGCCATCAAGGACGAGGCCCGCAGACAGCTCGCGGCCGAGGGCGCCGCCAGGCTCTCGCTGCGGGCCGTCGCCCGCGAGCTCGGCATGGTCTCCTCCGCGCTCTACCGCTACTTCCCCAGCCGTGACGACCTGCTGACCGCCCTCATCATCGACGCCTACGACTCCCTCGGCGAGGCCGCCGAGACCGCCCACGAGGCAGCCGCCGGCTCCGGCCCCCCGCAACGCTGGATCGCGGTGTGCGAGGCGGTGCGGCGCTGGGCGCTCGGCCATCCGCACGAGTACGCCCTCATCTACGGATCGCCCGTGCCCGGCTACACCGCCCCCGACACCACGGTCCCGGCCGCTGCCCGCGTCGGTCTGCTGTTCTTCGGCATCGTGCGCGACGCCTACCGCGGCCTCGGCCTGGCCAGGCCCTCGCTGCCGGCCGACCTGCGCCCGGAGGCCGAGCGGATGGCCGCCGACCTCGCGCCGGACCTCCCGCCCGAGACGGTGACGGCCCTCGTCGCGGCCTGGGCCCAGTTGTTCGGGCTGGTCGGCTTCGAGCTGTTCGGACAGTTCCACCGGGTGGTCGAGGACCGGGAGACGTTCTTCCGGCACGCTGCGGGGCAACTCGCCCACGGGGTGGGGCTGGTGTATCCGCAGCCGGGGCCTGCCTCCAAGGGTCACGCGTCTTACTGATCGTTTCAGAATGCCGTCCTACGCAGGCGCTGGAGGCGAGGCCATGAGGGTGGCGCTCCCCTCGCTTGAGCGGCTGACGGACGTCGTCGGCCCTGGCCCGTTCGCGCCGGATCAGCCGGAGTGATCACGTCGGCCCTACTTCTACAAGGTTCATGGGGCAGGGTGCCGCTTCGTTAGCGACAACGGCACTGAGGTCGATGTGGACTTCGCAGCCGACGGGAGCGAAGTCTTCGACCTCTGGCTACTGCGCGGGTACGGGATGAGCCTGCCGGAGCCTCTTGACGTCACGGGTCAGGAGATGCGGTCCGCAGCGCAGTCGCTGCAACCGCTTCTGAACGAGGTGCGGCCGGGGTGGTTCAGTTAGCCAACTGATCGTCTCAGGATGAGGTTCGTAGGCGGCGGAGTCATATGAGGCTGCAGGCCAGTTCGAGCGCACCTTGCCCAGTCCGGAGCCGTGGGCTATACCGCGTCGGGCGATCAGGGGTTTGATGCCGCGCTTGCGCAGCAGGCGGCGGTACTTGTCGAAGTCGTCACCCCGGAGCAGCCCACCGTCTCCGCGGGGACATCACGCCATGCGACACCGGTCCGCAGCACGTACATCACGCCGGCGAGTGCCACTCGGTCGGGCACGCGCAACCGTCCCGGATGCCGACGTCGGCGCTCGGGAGCAGGCGGCAGCGGCGGGGCCACCCACTCCCACAGGTCGTCAGGAACAAGATCAGCACGCACCGACACCATGCCCACCAAGATCGTCGTGCACAAGACCGGCAGCTCAACTCATCCTGAAACGATCAGTCAGAGAGCCCCACGTCTTGAGGCCGAGGCCGCTTGCCGGATCTGCGGACTGACCGAGGCGGCCGCGGCTGCCCGGACCTCTCAGGCCACCGGAACCGGCGGCCCGGGCAGCAGCGCCGGATCCTGGCGCAGGACGCGGGCGTGCAGGGACCGCAGGCCGGGCCCCGGGTCCGTGCCCATCGCGTCGGCGAGCCGCCGCCGTGCCGCCTCGTACACGGTGAGGGCGTCCGCCGGGCGGCCGGTTCGGCACAGGGCGAGCATCAGAAGCTCGGCGAGGCGTTCGCGCAGCGGGTGGGCCGCGACGAGCCGGACGAGTTCGTGGACGTATTCGAAGGAGCGGCCCAGTTCGATCTCGCCCTCCAGCCGCGCTTCGAGGACCGTGAGCCGCTTCTCGGTCCAGCGCAGCCGTTCCGCGGTGAGGTACGGCGCGTGCAGGCCCTCGGCGAAGTCTCCGCGCCACAGCTCCTCGGCGCGGCGCGCCAGTTCGACCGCACGCCGCACCTCGCCGGCCCGCCGTGCCGCGAGCGCCTCGTCCACCAGCAGCCGGCGCTCCGCCAGGTCGTCGACGCGGACGCCGGTCAGCCGGTAACCGGAGCCGGTCCAGGACAGCTCAGGCCCGTCCCCGAGCGCGCGGCGCAGCCCGGAGACGTACTTCTGCACGAGGTTGCGCACATGCACCGGCGGCGCGCCGCCCCACACGTCCTCGACCAGACCGTCGTACGACAGGGGGCGGCCCTCCTGCAGCAGCAGGACGGCGAACACCGCCCGCTGCTTGGGCGGGCCGAGCGGGATCTCGGCGCCGTCGCGCAACGCGCGCAGCGGGCCGAGCAGTTCGATGCGCACGGTGTGCGAGGTCCCGGACGTCTGCTCAGCCATGCGTCGAGCGTATCCCGAGCGCCGCGTTCCAGTGGATCTTCCAGCGGGCCTTCCAGCGGCCGGACCGACGGTGTTCGCACACCGAAGTCCCCGCGACTTCCCCGGACTTGCTGCGAAAGGCCACCTCATGCTCACCCGGCTCGGCCGTCGGTCGGCGCGGTACAGCCGTGCCGTGCTGCTCGGCTTCCTCCTGCTCTTCCTGGGCCTCGGCGGCTACGGCGCCGGCGCACAGGAGGACCTCGACCTCTCGCGCTGGAGCTCCCCCGGCACGGAGTCGGTGCGTGCCGCCGACGAGCTGCGCGACGGCTTCCGCACCGGCAACCCCAACCTCGCCCTCCTGGTCACGGCGCGCGACGGCGACGTGGACAGCCCGCGCACCGAGCGAGCGGCGAGACAACTCACCGACGAGGTCGAGCGGTTGCCCCTCGTCACGGACGTCACCGCCTACTGGGACGCCGACAGTCCCGCCCTGCGCGGCAAGGACGGCCGACGGGCCCTGATCCTCGTCCACCTGGAGGGCACCGCCACCGAGACCCGTGAGGAACTCGCCTCCCTCTCACCCCGGCTGGCCCGCACCACCGCCGACATCGAGGTCCGCGTGGGTGGCCAGGAGGAGATCTCCCGGCAGGTCGGCCAGCAGGCCCGCGCCGACTTCCTGCGCGCGGAGGCGTTCGCGCTGCCTGTCGTGCTGCTCCTACTGATCCTCGTCTACCGGCGCACGGTCGCCGCCCTGCTGACCGTGGCGGTCGGGCTGTTCTCCGTCGTCGGCACGCTCGCCGGGCTGCGGGTGATCGCGCAGTTCACGGAAGTGTCGACGTTCGCCGCCAACCTCGCGCTGGTCCTCGGACTGGGACTGGGCATCGACTACAGCCTGTTCATGATCAGCCGGTACCGCGAGGAGCGGGCCGCCGGGCATGACCAGCTAGCAGCCGTGCCCCGCGCCACCGCCGCGGCGGGACGCACGGTCCTCTTCAGCGGTGTCACCGTCGCGGTGTCGCTGTGCGCGCTGCTGGTCTTCCCGTTCTTCTTCCTCAGTTCCTTCGCGTACGCGGGTGTGCTCGTGGTGGTGACGGCGGTCGCCGGCGCGGTGCTGTTCCTGCCCGCCGCTCTCGCCCGCTGGGGGCACCGGGTGGAGCGTGCCGCCGCGCCCCCTTCCGGCTTCTGGCACCGCGCCGCGCTCACCGCCATGCGCCGCCCGTTCCTCGCCGGCGCCGGAGTGCTGACCGTCCTGCTCGTCGCGGCCTCGCCCCTGCTCGGGCTGCGGTTCGGCCTGCCCGACGAACGCACGCTGCCCGAGGGCACCTCCTCGCGCACCACCGCGGAGATCGTGCACCGGGAGTTCGCCGCCGAACCCACGGACACCGTCCAGGTCCTCCTCGGCGCACACGCGGCCGAACCGGCCGGCACGCGCGCGTACGCCGCCGAACTCTCCCGACTGCCCGGTGTGTTCCAGGTCGACGCGCCCGAAGGCGCCTACCAGGACGGCCGGCGCACCGGCCCGCCCGGCCAGGACCGGCTGACGGCGTCCGACGGACGGGTGCGCCTGGCCGTCGTACCCACCCAGCAGGCCCTGTCCGGGGACGTGCCGGCGTTCGTCGAAGGTATCCGGCAGACCCCGGCTCCGGCGCCCGTCCTGGTCGGCGGCTATCCCGGCGAGACCACCGACTTCCGGTCCACGCTCCTGGACCGGCTCCCGTACGCCGTCGGGATCGTACTGGTGGCGACGTACGTGATCCTCTTCCTGATGACCAACAGCGTGCTGCTGCCGGTGAAAGCGACCGTGCTGAACCTGCTCAGCCTGTCGGTGATGTTCGGCTGCCTGGTGTGGGTCTTCCAGAACGGGCACCTGTCCGGACCGCTCGGCTTCACCCCCACCGGGTCGATCGAGCCGAGCATCCCGGTGCTGATGTTCTGCGTGGCGTACGGCCTGTCGATGGACTACGAGGTGTTCCTGCTGGCCCGGATCAAGGAGGAGCACGACCGCACCGGCGACACCCGGAGCGCGGTCGGAGAGGGCATCCGGCGCAGTGCCCCGCTGATCACGGCCGCGGCCGGGATCCTGGCGCTGTCCTTCCTGTCGTACGCCACCGGAGGGGTCGTCTTCCTCAAGGAACTCGGCATCGGCACGGCCCTGACGATCCTCGTCGACGCCACCCTGATCCGGGTCGTGCTGCTGCCGGTGACCATGCGACTGGCCGGGCGGGCGAACTGGTGGGCGCCGCGGCGGCTGCGCCGGCTGCGGATCAGGGACGGCGAGGCCGCCCCGGCGGACGACGTACTCCGCCGGGAGTACGCGTGATCACCACGCCTGGCTGACGCCGCTCAGGGCGGGCGGCATCTAGCGTGGCCGGTATGGACGAGCAGCGTCTGCGGGGCGGGCCGCCGCAGTGGTGGCGGCACGGGCCTGTGTGGTGGGACCGGTGGGGGGAGGGGGCGCGTGCGCCCCGGTGGCCCTGGCGGTCCGCCGTCGTCGTCACGGTCTTCGTCCTGGTCGGCTCGAACTTCGCCGCTCACGGCCAGGAGGGCGAGCGCGCGGCCCTGGACCCCTTCGCACGGGTGCTGCTGGTGGTGGCAGGGGCGCTGCTGCTGTGGCGCAAGCGGTACCCGGTGGCCGTGGCCTTCGGTACGGCGGGTGCCGTCATGCTCTACCTGGGAGCCGGGTATCCGTACGGGCCGGTGTTCCTCACCGTCGCCCTGGCCTGTTTCAGTGCGATCGTCGCCGGGCACCGCCGGGCCGCGTGGGCGGCGATGGGCACCCTCTGGGCCGGGCACGTCCTGGTGGCGCACTGGCTCTACCGGTGGCTGCCGCCGTCGGGGGACTCCGCCGCCTCCTGGGGCGGGGAACTGGTGGTCGCCACCTGGGTGGTGGCGATCGCGGCGGTGTCGGAGCTGTTCCGGATCCGGCGCGAACAGTGGGTCCGCGAGCGGGCCGAGCGTGCCGAGGCCGCGCGGCGACGGGCCGACGAGGAGCGGCTGCGGATCGCGCGGGAACTGCACGACGTCCTCGCCCACAGCATCTCCGTCATCAACGTGCAGGCGGGTGTCGGCCTCGCGCTCCTCGACTCCGATCCCGAGCAGGCCCGTACGGCGCTCACCACGATCAAGGCCCAGAGCAAGGAGGCGCTCGGCGAGGTGCGCCAGGTGCTCGACACGCTGCGCGCGCCCGGTGACGCGCCGCGCGCCCCCGCGCCCGGGCTGGACCGGCTGCCCGAGCTGGTGGAGCAGGCGGCGAGCGCGGGCCTGACCGTCGACGTCGAGGGCGAGCCGCCGCGCCTCGCGCCCGGCACGGACCTCGCCGCCTTCCGGATCGTCCAGGAGGCCCTGACCAACGTCGTACGCCACTCGGGTTCGCGGCACGCGCGCGTGCACCTCGCGCACGACTCGGACGTGCTGCGGCTGCGTGTCGACGACGGCGGGCCCGCGACCGGCGCCGACGCCGGTGGCAGCGGCAACGGGCTGGCGGGGATGCGGGAGCGGGCCGCCGCGCTGGGTGGCACCATCGAGGCAGGGCCCCGTCCGGACGGCGGTTTCCGGGTGCTCGCCGTACTGCCGCTGACGGCTTCCGCCGAGGTCGAGGAGGACCGGTGATCCGCGTACTGCTCGCCGACGACCAGTCACTGGTCCGGGCCGGGTTTCGGGCGCTGCTCGACGCGCAGCCCGACATCGAGGTGGCCGCGGAGGCCGCCGACGGGGAGGAGGCCGTGCGCGGGATCCGCGAACTGCGGCCCGACGTCGTCCTGATGGACATCCGCATGCCCGTGCTCGACGGCCTGGCCGCGACCCGCCGGGTCACCGAGGACCCGGACCTCGGGGACGTCAAGGTGGTCATGCTCACCACCTTCGAGCTCGACGAGTACGTCTTCGAGGCGATCCGCTCGGGCGCCTCCGGCTTCCTGGTCAAGGACACCGAGCCGGAGGAACTCCTGCGCGCCGTACGGGCGGTGGTCGCGGGCGACGCGCTGCTCTCGCCGGGGGTGACGCGCCGCCTGATCGCCGAGTTCGCGGCCCGCTCCAAGGAGCCGACGGCGGCCGACGCGCTGGCCCGGCTCACCGAGCGGGAGCGGGAGGTGATGGCCCTGGTCGGCATCGGCCTGTCCAACGAGGAGATAGCCCGCCGCCTGGTCGTCAGCCCGCTCACCGCGAAGACCCACGTCAGCCGCACGATGGTGAAGCTGGGCGCCCGCGACCGGGCCCAACTGGTCGTGCTCGCCTACGAGTCGGGGCTGGTGCGGCCGGGCTGGCTGGGCTGACCCGCCGAGCGGAATCGGACCAGCACGCTGACGACCCGGGCGACGAAGAGGACGGGCGCGAGCACCAGCCCGGTGCGCAGCAGCAGACTCTCCGGCGTGTCCGGGAGGTCGAAGAGCAGCGCGGGACCGGCCACGGCCCCGAAGACGACCGCCGCCGCGAAGGCCGCGCTGCACAGCGCGTACCCGATCTCGACGGTGATCGCGTCCCGTTCGGCCTGCGTGCGCCGTCCCCCGTGACTGGTCATACGGCGAGTCAAACAGCAGGGCGCCCGTTGGGCAAGCGTCCCGCCGGGCGCGCTGCGACGCCGTCTGCGGGTTTGTCGAGGACGTACGCCGTGTAGCGAGTGACGCGCCCGATGGCCCGGTGAGCCCGGACCACGGTGATGACCTCGTCCCAGTCCTGTGCGTCGAGTGTCCTCAGGCCGGGCCACCGCACGCACAGGGCCTGTCGGCCGGCCCGGGTGGACGCGGTGCCGACGAACAGGGCACAGAGCTGGGCTGCCCTGTGGAGTACGGGAGTCGTCCAGTCGAGGATCCGGCGCGTGGTGAAGCCGGCGGCGGAAGCCATCAGCGGGTACCGCTCGTACGGTTCGATGTCGTCGAAGCGCCAGGTCCCGCGCACGAGGCCGTTCGGGTCGAGGGTCCCGATCGGCTGATCCGTGCGGGAAGTGACATCCACGAGGACGAGCCGGCCTCCTGGGCGGAGCAGCCGGAAGCTTTCGTTCACGAACGACCTGCGGCCCTCATGGCCGAAGTGGAAGGCGGCCTCCAGGCAGTGCACTCGATCGAACGAACCATCCGTCAGCGGGACCCCCGCTGCCCGCTGCGGCAGAGCCGTGGCGTCGGCGACGGCGAAACGCGCGCTGTCGCCGAAGCGGCGACGTGCATGGTCGATCTGCGCGGGCTGGATGTCCACCCCCAGCGCCCGGCAACCCGAGGCGCCCAACCGCGCGGTGGTGTCGCCGCGACCGCATCCGGCATCCAGGACGAGCTGTCCGGGCCGGGCGTCCAGCAGCGCCAGCGACCGGCGGACGAGACGGCGCTGAAAGGGCACCGGCCCGGTCAGGGCCGCCAACGGCAGGGTGGGCGGCGTGAAGTAGCCGATGTTGGCCAGGCTGTCCCAGCCGAGGTGCCGCAGCACTCGGAAGAGCACACTGTCGTCGCTGTACGCACGCGCGAGGTCCCCGCTGTCACCCATCCCGCCTCCTCCGCTTCTCCGAGGGCACCCACCGTGGCCCACTGCCCGTGTCACCACCCCGACCTGCGCTTACACTGAGCCCATAAGGGATGTTCGTGACGTACCGGAACCGCCATGCGCTATCAGCGGATGCTCGTACCGGTCCTCGCCCTGGTCCTCGTGATGGTGCCCGCGATCTCCAGCCGGGCACAGGGTGAGGAGGTCCCGCGCGGCCCCACCTTCGCCGCGCGCGCTCTGCAGGCGCTGATCGACGGTATCCAGTTCGGGGTGATCATCGCGATCACATCGGTCGGGCTCTCGCTGATCTTCGGCACCATCCACCTGATCAACTTCGCGCACGGCGAGTTCGTGACGATCGGCGCGACCTTCGCGTTCTTCCTCAACGTCTCCGCGGCCGGTCCGGGCTGGCACCTGATTCCCGCCGCCCTCGCCGCGGTGGTCTTCGGCGCCCTGCTGGGCGGGGCGGTCGAGCGCGGCATCTGGCGCCCGCTGCGGGCCCGAGGCACCGGGCTGATCAACATGTTCATCGTCACCATCGGGCTCTCGCTGCTGCTGCGCCACGTCGTACTCGTGCTGTACGGAACGCGACCGGCCTCCTACGCCCAGTACGACATCCAGAGCACGATCAGCATCGGGCCGGCCGGCATCACTCCACGGGACCTCACGGTCACCCTGCTCGCCGTGCTGGTGCTGCTCGGCATCGCCGCGCTCCTGCAGAAGACGCGGATCGGTACGGCCGTGCGGGCCGTCTCCGCCAACCGTGACCTCGCGGAGGCGTCGGGCATCGACGTACAGCGGGTGGTGCTGTTCGTCTGGATGCTCGGCGGCGGGCTGGCCGCGCTCGGCGGGGTCTTCTTCGGCCTGGTCGAGATCGTCACCTGGGACATGGGCTTCAAGCTCCTGCTGCTCATGTTCGCCGGGGTCATCCTGGGAGGGCTCGGCTCCGCCTACGGCGCGATGGTCGGCAGCCTCGTCATCGGCGTCGTCGCCCAGATGTCCACCCTGTGGTTCCCCGTCGACCTGCAGTACGCCTGGGCGCTGCTCGTCCTCATCGTCGTCCTCCTCGTCCGGCCGCAGGGCATCCTCGGCCGGGCCGAACGCGTCGGGTGAGGGGGCGCCATGGACTTCTCCGCCATCGTCTCCGACGCCCTGCGCTCGGGAATCGGCCCCATCGCCGCCGTCTACGCGCTCGCCGCGATGGGGCTGAACCTGCACTTCGGCTACACGGGGCTCCTCAACTTCGGCCAGGTCGGATTCATGCTGGTCGGCGGCTACGGGCTCGCCATCACGGTGTCGACGTACGACGGCCCGATGTGGCTCGGCGTCCTGGGCGGAATGGCATGCGCGATGGTGCTGGCCCTGCTCCTCGGCCTGCCCACCCTGCGGCTGCGCGCCGACTACCTCGCGATCACCACGATCGCGGCGGGGGAGACGCTACGGCTGTTCTACCGCTCAAACTGGGCCGAGCCGGTCACCGGTGGGGTGTTCGGGCTCCAGAGGTTCGCGAACGACTTCTACGCGCTCAGCCCCATCGAGCCCGGCACCTACGGCGTGTGGCTCGTGAGGTTCAGCTCCCGCGACCTCTGGGTGATGATCGTCGGATGGGCGCTGGTGCTCGTGGTCGGCAGTCTGCTCGCCTTGCTGATCCACAGCCCGTGGGGCCGTGTCATCCGGGCGATCCGTGATGACGAGGTCGCCGCGCGCAGCCTCGGCAAGAACGTCTACGCGTACAAGATGCAGAGCCTCGTGCTCGGCGGCGTCATCGGGGCGGTCGCGGGCATGATGCAGGCGATCCAGGTGCAGTCCGTGAACCCGGACAACTACGATCCGGGCGTCACGTTCTTCCTGTACACGCTGCTCGTGCTCGGAGGCGCCGGGCGGATCCTCGGGCCGGTCGTCGGCTCGGTCCTGTTCTGGTTCGTCCTCAGCTTCCTCGACAGCGCGCTGCGCCAGGCCATCGACGCCGAGTACATCTCGCCGGACCTCATCAGCACCTCGGAGGTCGGCGCGGTGCGCTTCGCCCTGGTCGGGGTCGCCCTGATCCTGCTGGTCGCGTTCCGGCCACAGGGCATCCTCGGCAGCCGGAAGGAGATGTTGCTCAGTGGCCGCTGACCCTGTCGTGCCCCACACCGGCCGGCTCTCCGCGATCGATCCCGAGCCGGGGGTGCGCAAGCCCGATCCCCTGCTGGTCCTGGACCAGGTGACCCGCACCTTCGGCGGCCTCGTCGCCGTGCGGGTCGAGCACCTGGAGGTGCAGCGCGGGGCCATCACGGCGCTCATCGGGCCCAACGGCGCCGGCAAGACGACGTTGTTCAACGTGGTGAGCGGGTTCGACCGGGCCGACGGCGGCCGGTGGTCGTTCGACGGACAGCCGCTCACCGGCGCCCCGGCGCACCGGGTGGCGCGGCGCGGAATGGTCCGTACGTTCCAGCTCTCCAGGGCGATCGCCCGGCTCACGGTGCTGGAGAACCTGCTGCTCGCCGCGCCCGGGCAGCGCGGCGAGCGGGCGCTGCCCGCGCTGCTGCGGCCGCTGTGGCGTGGGCAGGAGCGTGAGTTCGAGCGCCGGGCCGACGAACTGCTGGACCGGTTCCGGCTCGGGGCGCTGCGCGACGACCATGCCGGCACGCTCTCCGGCGGTCAGCGCAAACTGCTGGAACTGGCCCGCGCGCTGATGACCCGGCCGGTCATGCTCCTGCTCGACGAGCCGATGGCCGGGGTGAACCCCGCGCTGACCCAGTCGCTGCTCGGACACATCACGCGGTTGCGGGACGAGGGGCTGACGGTGTGCTTCGTCGAGCACGACATGGACGTGGTGATGGGCATCAGCGACTGGGTTGCCGTCATGGCCGACGGCCACCTGGTGGCCGAGGGCCCACCGCACACGATCGGCCGGAACGCCGCCGTCGTGGATGCCTACCTGGGCAAGCGGCACGACGAGCCGGAGGCGACCGAGGAGAAGGGCGGGGCGAGGGGCGAGGAGAAGGGCAGGCAGGAGTAGCGATGTCCACCGAGGAACAGGCACCGGTGCTGGCGGCCGACGACATCGTCGCCGGTTACGTCCCCGGTGTCGATGTGCTGCGCGGATGCAGTGTCGAGGTGCGGCCGGGCGAGGTGGTCGGCGTGATCGGCCCCAACGGCGCGGGCAAGTCGACGCTGATCAAGGCCGTCTTCGGGCTGCTGCGGGTGCGCGGCGGGACCGTGCGGCTGCGGGGTGAGGACGTGACCGGCCGGCCCGCGCACGAGCTGGTCCGGCGGGGCGTGGGCTACGTACCGCAGCTGCAGAACGTGTTCCCCACGCTGACCGTCGAGGAGAACCTGCGGATGGGGGTCTATCTGCGGCCCAAGGACCACGCGCGGCGGGTCGCGGCGGTCGAGGAGCTCTTCCCCGTGCTGGCCGACCGCCGCAGGCAGAAGGCCGGCGCGATGTCCGGCGGCGAACGCCAGATGCTCGCGATGGCCCGCGCGCTGATGATGGAGCCGCAGCTGCTGCTGCTCGACGAGCCGTCGGCCGGCCTGTCACCGCTCCATCAGGACCACGTCTTCGACCGGTGCAGAATGATCAACAGCGCGGGCGTCGCCGTGCTCATGGTCGAGCAGAACGCCCGCAGGTGCCTTCAGCTCTGCGACCGCGGCTACGTCCTCGACCAGGGCCGCAACGCGTACACCGGCACGGGTACGGCCCTGCTGCACGACGAGAAGGTGATCGAGCTCTACCTCGGCACGCTCGCCCGCGTCCGTTGACTCCCGGTGTCGCTCCTCCCGGTCACTCCTCGGCCCTGCTGGTCTCGGTACGCAGGGTCTGCAACGCTCCCTTGTCGTCGTAGCCGTACACCTCGATCGTCGCCTGGCCGGGTTCGCCCTTGTCGGTGAAGTTGAGCGGACCGCTCACACCGTCGTAGTCGATGTCCCTGCCGTCGGCGAGCAGCTCCTTGCAGGCGGCGAACGAGTTGCACTTCTCGCCGTCCTTGGTGATCCCGTTCATCTCCTTCACGTACTCGCCGGGATCGTCGGACTCCGCCTTCTCGGCGGCGAGCGCGATCGTCGTCACGCAGTCGAAGACCTGCGGCGCGAACTGCAGCTCCTTCAGCTTCGGCGCGAATTCCTTGAGGTCCTTCACGTACTGCTCGTTCTCCGCCGATGCCGGCGCGGTCCCCTTCATCCCGGAGAGCCTCTCCGGCTGACCCGGGGCGACCAGCGAGGGCAGCTCCTCGCTGCGCAGTCCGTCGGCGCCGTAGACGCCGATCCGGTCGGGCCCGAGACCGGACTCGATCATGCTCTGCAGGATCTGGGCGCCTTCCTCGAAGGCGATCACCACGGCGGCGTCCGGCCTGGAGTTCTCGATCTGCTGGGCGACCTGGTCGAAGTTGGTCGCCTTCGGGTCGTAGGTCTCGGCGAGCGTCACCGTCGCACCGCGCTCCTCCAGCGACTTCCGGGTGGCCTCCATCAGGCCGCGCCCGTAGTCGTCCGCCCGTGCGACCAGGGCCACCCGGTTGTGGCCGTCATCGCGGACGACATCCGCCAGGATGGGCCCCTGCAGCGCGTCGCTCGGGACGGTACGGAAGTAGAAGCCGTCGTCCTCGTAGTCGGTGAAGGTGGGAGCGGTGTTCGACCCCGAACACTGCACGACGCCCGCTCCGGTCACCCGGTCGATGAACGACAGCGACATGCCGGAAGCCGCGGCGCCGATGATCGCGTCCACGCCTGCCGCGAGGACCCGGTCCGCCGACTGCGCGGCAACGGCCTCCTGGCCCGCCTCGTCACTGGAGACCACAGTCGGCACGGGCTTGCCCAGGACTCCGCCGGCTTCGTTGACCTTCTCTATCGCGAACTTCAACGACTCGATCTGGGGCGGGCCCAGGTAGGCCAGCTGTCCCGTCTCCGGCAGGACGTAGCCGAACTGGAGCTCACCATCGCCCGGCTCGGCCTGGGCAGTGCCCGTCGTACCGCAGACGGCTATCACAAGAGCAGCCGCGCTTGCGAAGATCGCGGACCGCCGTATCGACGCTTTCATCTCCGCCTCCGCTCGTTACAGGCGGCGGTGGTCGACTGGCCGGCCATCCGCCCGCCATCTGTACCTGAGGGTAGAACTCATTCGAAGTCCGGAAAAGAATGAAACGTACACTTTTTCATTTTATTGTTGTTTTCGCCCCAGCCCTGCGCTCCCTCCGTAGGTCACGCAGGGCGTCGAGATCACCACGGGATACGCTCCCTAGTCGCGTACGGCGACGCGCTCCGTCTCCTTCGGGGTGGACTTGGCGACCACGACGGAGGGCTGCTCCCGCCGGGTGCGCAGGCCCGTGAGGGTGATCAGCAGGCCGGCGAGGGCGATGAGCGTCACGACCACCAGCCCGGGCCGGTAGCTGTCGAGGACGGCCTGCGGGGAGGCGTTGCCCTGCTCGGGGGAGTTCGCCGTCACCACCGCCGTCACCACGGCGAGGAAGATCGCGCCGCCCACCTGGACCGAGGTGTTGAGCAGCCCGGAGACCATGCCCTGCTCGTGTTCGTCAACGCCGTTGGTGGCCTGGACGTTGAGAGAGGGGAAGGTCAGCGCGAAGCCGGAGCCGACCAGCAGCATCGTCGGCAGGATCACCGCCGCGTAGACCGGATTGAGGTCGATGCGCAGGAACAGCACGTAGCCGGTCACCATCAGGGCGAAGCCCAGCACCATCAGCCGGGCCGTGCCGAACCGGTCGATGATGGCCCCCACCTTCGTCGCGGACAGCGCCACCAGCGCGCCCGCCGGCAGGAAGGCCAGGGCCGTGTGCAACGCCGACCAGCCGAGCAACTGCTGCATGTACAGGGTCACCAGGAACTGGAAGCCGATGTAGCTGCCGACGAACGTCAACGCGCCCAGCTGGGCCCGTACTTGAGGCCCCGAGCGCAGCACGCCGAGCCGGATGAGCGGGCTGGGGCTGCGCCGCTCGACGGCGACGAAGGCCGCCAGCAGGACGGCGACGGCGGCGAAGGACAGGATGGTCCGGGCCGATCCCCAGCCCACCTCGGGCGCCTCGACGACGGTGAAGACGAGCAGCAGCATCGATGAGGTGCCGAGGACCGCGCCGGGGATGTCGTAGCCACCCTGGCCGCGTTCGCGCTCACTGCGCGGCAGCAGCTTCAGGCCCACGAGCAGGGCGATCAGCGCGATGGGAGCGGGCAGGAGCATCGTGAGCCGCCAACTGGCCTCCGTGAGCAGGCCGGAGAAGACCAGGCCCATCGAGTAGCCGGTGGCGCCGCAGGTGGTGTAGATGGCCAGGGCGCGATTGCGCAACGGGCCTTCGGGGAACGTCGTGGTGATGATCGACAGGCCGGCGGGGGCCGTGAAGGCCGCGCTCAGGCCCTTGATGAAGCGGCTGGCGATGAGCAGCGGCCCCGAGTCGACGAGACCGCCGAGCAGCGAGGCCAGCGCGAAGACGCCCAGCGCCACCAGGAAGACCTGGCGTCGGCCCAGCAGGTCGGCGGCGCGTCCGCCGAGGAGCAGCAGGCCGCCGTAGCCCAGGATGTAGCCGCTGACGATCCATTGCAGCGCCGAGGTCGACAGGCCGAGGTCGGCACCGATGGAGGGCAGCGCGACGCCGACCATGGACACGTCCAGGGCGTCCAGGAACATCGCGGCGCAGAGCACCAACAGGGTGCCCCAGAGCCGGGGAGTCCAACGTCCGTCGGACGTGGGGGAGGTGAGCGGAGAGGTCATGGCCGAGACACTACATGCGCATGCATGAGATGCAAATGCATTTAATTCAGGTGCAACAAACCTGGTTCTCTGTTACGGTGCCGCGCATGGCGGCGAAGCAGGCCGAGCAGGCGCTCGTGGAACAGTGGCGGGACATTCTGGCGCTGCACGCGCGAACACAGTGTGAACTCGACCGGGTTCTGCACGACCGCGGCCTGTGCGCCAGCGACTTCGAGGTGCTCGACGTCCTCGCCGGGCGCCGGGCGGCGAAGGGCACTCCCTCGTACCGTGTCCAGGAGATCTCCGAGCGGGTCCATCTGAGTCAGAGCGCGCTGTCGCGGCTGATCGCCCGGCTGGAGAAGGAAGGGCTCGTCGAGCGCTGCATGTGTCCGGAGGACCGGCGGGGAGTTCGCGTGGCGCTCACGGCGAAGGGGCGCACGCTGCACGGTGAGGTGCTGCCCGTGCAGCGTGCGGTGCTGGCGCGGATGCTGGCGGACGGCTGAGTCCGGTCAGATCCCCGATGTCTCCCGCCACAGCTCGGCGAGCGCCTGGTCGCCCGTGACCGACGGCAGGGGAGCCCGGTTCCACAGCGCCAGGTACAACTTCTCGGCCGGGCCGGACAGTTCGCACTCGGCTTCCCCGAAGGCGCCGCGCGTGGTCACGGGCGGCTCGGATGACAGCCGTACGGTCCATACCGCGTCGGTGTCGTCCGTGCGTACCCGCAGGACTCGCGGCTCGTCCGTGCGCACCCGGCTCCTGGAGCGGGCGTGGAAGCCGCGGAGCAGTTCGTCGATGCCGTCGGTCGCGAAGTCCGGGGTGACGGCGGTGGTGCCGGCTCCGCGTGCGGACTCGGCGTCGACCCGGTGCACGGCCGTCTCGTGCGCCTGCCGCCGGGTCCAGAAGGCCAGCGGGGACGGCGCGGGCAGGAAGAACCAGCACTCGACATCGGGGGAGGCGTCGGCCAGCGTGGCGACGAGGTGGCGGTGGCTGTCGCGGTACCAGGCCACGAGTTCCGCGCCGTCGAGGTCCGGGGCTTCATCCAGCGGGCGGCGCTCGGTGTACCGCTCGGCGACGTACGACGCGGCCCAGCGGTGCACCGCGCCCGTGTGCCGCAGCAGATCGCGCACATGCCACTGAGGGCACGTCGGCACCTTGGCGTCCGTCCCGGCCTCCTCGGCGGCCGCGGCCAGCAACCGGCCCTCTGTGTCCAGCGCTTGCAGGAACTCGGCTGTCTCCATGGCGCCGAGTCTGCCGTATGGAGCGCGCTCCAAGCGCCGGAATCTTCCCGGGGGGCGCTACGGCAGCGGTGTGCCGCCCGTGGCGTTGACGATCTCGGCGGTGATGTACGACGCGTCCTGGGAGGCGAGGAAGACGTACGCCGGAGCCATCTCGGCCGGCTGTGCGGGCCGCCCGATGGGCGCCTGCTCGCCGAACTTCCGGGTGTCCGGCATGGTCGCCGGGATGAGCGGCGTCCATACCGGGCCGGGCGCCACGGCGTTGACGCGGATGCCCTTGTCGATCACCATCTGCGCCAGCCCCTGCGTGAAGGTGACGATCGCGCCCTTGGTCGTCGCGTAGTCCAGCAGATGCGGACTGGGCTTGTAGGCCTGCACCGACGTGGAGTTGATGATGCTGCCGCCCTCCGGGATGTGCGGCAGGGCCAGCTTGCACAGCCAGAACATGCCGTACAGGTTGGTGCGCAGCACCCGGTCGAACTGCTCGGTGGAGATCGCCTCGATGCCGTCGGGCTGCGACATCTGGTACGCCGCGTTGTTCACCAGGACGTCGATCCGGCCGAACTCCGCGACGGCACGGTCGATCAGCGCCCGGCAGTTCTCCTCCTCCCGTACGTCGCACGAGACGGGTACGGCACGCCGCCCGGCCTCCTCGACCAGCCGGGCGGTCTCGGCGGCGTCGTCCTTCTCGTCGTCCAGGTGGGTGAAGATCACGTCGGCTCCCTCCCGGGCGAACGCCAGGGCGACCGCGCGGCCGATCCCGGAGTCGCCGCCGGTGATCACGGCCTTGCGGTCGGACAGCCGGCCGCTGCCCCGGTAGGACTTCTCACCGTGGTCCGGGGGCGGGTCCATGGGGCCGGTCCAGCCCGGGTGCGGCTGGTCCTGGGAGGGAAACTCCGGGGTGGGGTGCTGGTCGCCGGGGTGCTGCTGATCGGTCACGGGTCTGCCTCCTTGTCCATGGCGTACGGCCCGGTGATCACACCCTGTGATCACAACGGGCGAGGCCCCGGGTACCCCGATGCCGGGGTACGGACCACCTGGCCGTGGACATGGTTGGCTGTGGCCCGGCCCGCATTCCGTATGCACGTGTCAGTGGTCGGGGTCGTGGAAGGATCAGCGCGCCGCGGCGCGGCGCGTCGCGAAACCGATGAGCGCGGCCACGGCGGCAAGGATCGCCACGCTGGTGAGCGCGGCCGGAAGGGAGAACCAGTCCGCCATGAAGCCGATGGCGGGCGGCCCCAGCAGCATGCCGCCGTAACCCAGCGTGGAGGCGGTGGCGACTCCGCTGGGACCGGCGAGCGCGCCCGCGCGTTCCACGGCCACGGGGAAGAGGTTCGCCAGGCCGATGCCCGTGACCGCGTACCCGAGCAGGGCCGCCCATAGTGCGGGGGCGAGCGAGCCGAGCAGCATCCCGGCCGCCGCCGTTGCACCGCCCGCCACGACGGTCCGGGTCCGCCCCAGACGCTCCAGGAGCGTCGTGCCGGTCAGGCGGCCCACCGTCATGGCGAGCGCGAAGCAGGAGTAGCCGATGGCCGCGGCACCCGGCGAGGCGCCCAGGTCCTCTTCGAGGTGCAGGGCGCCCCAGTCGGCCAGCGCCCCCTCGCCGTACGCGGTGCACCCCGCGATCAGGCCGAAGACGAGTACGAGTCCCCGGGTACGGCCGTCCAGGCGGCGCGGGGCGGCGCCCTTCGCGGGCCGTTCCCGTTCCGGCGGCACCGGCGGCTTCTGCCGCAGGAGCGTGGGGCCCGCCACGGCGGTCACGAGCAGTCCGACGACGGTGAGCAGCAGCAGGTGCCGGGTGGGGGAGAGAGACCCCGCGACCAGGGCGCCCAGCCCCGCGCCGATCATGCCGCCCAGGCTGAACGCGGCGTGGAAGCTCGGCATGATCGGCCGCCGCATCGCGGCCACGAGGTCCACGGCGGCGCTGTTGAAGGCGACGTTGATCCCGCCGTACGCGGCGCCGAACACCAGCAGGACGAGACCGAGCGCGAGGGCCGAGTGGGTCAGCGGGGGCAGGGCGACGCTGAGGGAGAGCAGGACGGCGCAGGCGACGGTGACCCGGTGGTTGCCGTAGCGGCGGCACAGCCGGCCGGTGAGGATCATGGTGACGACGGCTCCGGCGGAGACGCCCAGGAGGGCGAGGCCGAGGGCGCTGGCGGAGGCTTCGGTCTGTTCCTTGATGGCGGGGATGCGCACGACCCAGCCGGCGAAGACGAAGCCGTCGAGGGCGAAGAAGACGGTGATCGCCGTGCGGAGTCGGGTGAGGGAGTTGCCGTTGCCCGGCACGGCACTGTGCGTTCGGGGTTTGTTTATTTGCGGCACAAACTCAGGCTAGGTGGGTGCGGGTACCACGACAAGGCGCAAAGCCGGGATGACGAGGTGCGCCGCCGGGACGAGAAGGTGCGACGCTGGGACGAGAGCCATCCGCCGAGGGAACTCGGGAGCGTACATGGGACGTGACGTGCCGGCCCTGGTGTTCACCCGGGAGGACCGCCGTCGGTACCGGGCCAAGATGCAGACCGACCTCGAGGTGCTGGCCCGGATGCTGCGCGAGTCCAGCTTCGAGAGCGAGCGCCCCCGGGTCGGGCTCGAGATCGAGCTCAACCTGGTGGACGACCACGGGCTGCCCGCGATGCGCAACACCGACGTGCTGCAGGCGATCGCCGACCCGGCCTGGTCGAGCGAGCTGGGCCGCTTCAACCTGGAGATCGACATCCCGCCGCGGGAGCTGACGACCGGCGGCCCCGGCGCCTGGGAGCAGACGATCCGGGACGCGCTGAACCACGCCGAGGACCGTGCCTCGGCCGTGGGCGCGCACCTGATCATGGTCGGCATCCTGCCCACCCTGGACGAGGCTGACGTCAGCGAGGCCGCCCTCTCCGGTGACCCGCGCTACCGGCTGCTCAACGAGCAGATCTTCGCGGCGCGGGGCGAGGACCTGCGGATCAGGGTCGACGGCGTGGAGCGCCTGTCGACGTACGCCGACACCATCACTCCCGAGGCCGCCTGCACCAGCACCCAGTTCCATCTCCAGGTCGCCCCCAAGCAGTTCGCGGACTACTGGAACGCGGCCCAGGCCATCGCCGGCGTGCAGATCGCCCTCGCGGCGAACTCGCCCTTCCTGTTCGGCAGGGAGCTGTGGCGCGAGACCCGCATCCCCCTGTTCGAGCAGGCCACCGACACCCGCCCCGAGGAGATCAAGGCCCAGGGCGTACGGCCCCGGGTGTGGTTCGGGGACCGGTGGATCACCAGCGTCTTCGATCTCTTCGAGGAGAACGTGCGCTACTTCCCGGCCCTGCTGCCGCTGTGCGACGACGAGGACCCGCAGCAGACGCTCGACAGCGGCGGCGTTCCGCAACTGGGCGAACTGACCCTGCACAACGGCACGATCTACCGCTGGAACCGCCCCGTCTACGCCGTCACCGACAGCGGCCCGCATCTGCGCGAGGAGAACCTGCACACCGCGGCCCGCGACGGCATCGACGCCCGCATCTACTGGCCCGGCACGGGCGAAGTGCCGGTCACGGAACTGGTGTTGCGTCGCCTGCTGCCGCTGGCCCACCGGGGCCTGGAGCTGGCCGGCATGGACGCGGCCTGGCGCGAACCTTTGCTGGGCGTCATCGAGCAGCGCTGTGTCACCGCCCGCAACGGCGCCCTGTGGCAGGCGGAGACGGTCCACCACCTGGAGAAGGCGGGCGTCTCCGACCGGCGTGAGGCACTGCGGCAGATGACCACGACGTATATGGACTACATGCACATGAACGCGCCCGCGCACACCTGGCCCGTGGACTGACCGTCGCGACATCACAGGATCACGCGGGACTGGGCGCGGCCTGGCCGCCCCATTCCTCGGCGGGGCCTCGCCACTCCTCGGCGGCCGTCAGCGGGACGGGAGCGGGCGGCTGCGCCGACGTCGTCAGCTCGATCCGCCGTCCCTCGGCCGACGAACGCAGGAGCGCGGTCATCGTCTCCAGTACGTGCAGGGCGAGTTCACCGCTCGCGCGCGGTGCCCGCTGCCCGTCGGCGGCGATGAAGTCGAGCAGCCCGAGGCCCCGTGCGCCGTCGGCGTAGCCCGCGGACGGCGGGAGCGTGCGCCACTGTGTGTCGCCGAGTTCGAAGAGCCGTACGTCGCCGCCGAAGCGGTTCGGGTCCGGGACGGCGAGGGTTCCCACCTCGCCTTGGACCTCGATCGGGGACGCCGTGGTGGCCACCCCGTCGAAACTCGTCGTGATCGTCGTCAGCGTCCCGCCCACGTGTTCCAGCACACCGGAGACATGGCTGTCCACCTCCACCGGTATCCGCTCTCCCGTACGCGGGCCGGAACCGATGACCCGCTCGGCGCGCAGCCGGCTGGACGCCCCCGTCACGGCCCGCACCGGACCCAGCAGATGGACGAGGGAGGAGAGGTAGTACGGCCCCATGTCCAGCAGGGGGCCGCCGCCCTCGGTGTAGTAGAAGTCGGGGTGCGGGTGCCAGCGTTCGTGGCCCGGGGTGACCATCACGGCCGAGGCGAACAGGGGGCGTCCGATGCTCCCCGCCGCCAGGGCCGCCCGCGCCGTCTGAACCCCCGTGCCCAGCACGGTGTCCGGCGCGCACCCCACACCGACGCCCGCCCGCGCGGCGGCCGCCATGACGGCGTGGGCGTCGTCGAGCGTGGCGGCGAGCGGCTTCTCCCCGTAGACGTTCTTGCCGTGACCGATGGCACCGAGGGCGATTTCGGCATGCGCCCCGGGGGTGGTGAGGTTCAGCACCGTGTCCACGTCCGGGCTGCTCAGCAGCTCCTCGACGGTCAGCGCCCGCACGCCGGGCAGTTCGGCGGCGACCGCGGCCGACCGGGAGGCGTCGAGGTCGGCGACCGTGGTCACGCGCACGGCGGGGTGACCGACCAGCGTGTCCAGGTACGCGCGGGAGATGACTCCGAGCCCTACGACGCCGATGCGGTGCGCGTCGCCCACAGCATGCCCCTCTCGATGATGGTGCGCACGTTGGGGTTCTCCAGCACGTCGAGGCTGTGCCCCGGCGTCGTCACCACGATCCGCCCGGCGCCCCACCGGCGCGTCCAGACCGCCGGTGAGGTGACCGGCCGGTGCCAGGGCTCCCACGCCCGGGTGGGGTGCGTGGTGGTGGCCAGGACGTCGATGAGGTCGTCGTGGAGCACCCAGTACTGCTCGGTGTGCAGCTCGAAGTCCTCGATGCCCGCGGTGACGGGGTGCTCGCGGCCGGTCTCGGTGAGGGTAATGGTGTGCGGCAGGAAGTTGTCCTCCGGTCCGCCCCGGCGCTCGCACGGTTCCTTGCCCGGGTGCGTGGCGAACTGCCCTCCCACCAGGTGGAGATAGTCGGAGGAGGCGCGGAACGAGTCGGCGATGCCGCCGTGCCAGCCGGTGAACCCGGTGCCGGCCACGACCGCGGAGCTCAGCCCCGCCAGCTGCTCGCGCGTGATCTCCGACATCGTGATGCACTGCACGATCAGGTCGGTGCCGGCCATCTCGGCGGCGTCGGCGTAGACGTCGGTCGACTCCTCGACCCGGACGGTATATCCGTTGCTTCGCAGGAAGGGCAGGAACAGTTCCGTTGCCTCGACCGGCTGGTGCCCTTCCCAGCCGCCGCGTACCACCAGGACTTTCTTCGGCGTCATCGTGATCTCACTATGCGCCGGGCGTCCGCGCTCCCGGAAGGGGGCCGGGCCTCACGAAAATTTCGCTGTCGAGGCTCGGGCGCCGACCGTCCAACAGGCCGCGGTGAAGCGGACTTCCGGCCCGTGCACGAAGGGCTCGAAGGCGGCACGGACCATCTCGACGACCCGTCCGCGGGTCTGCTCGTCCACCTCGGGCAGGTACATGCCCACCGGACCGAGCCGGGTGAAGTAACGGACCAGCTCCTTCTCGGGCAGGGCGCAGACCACGTCGACCGGCCGGATGTCGATCCCGGCCCAGCCGCTCTCCGCCAGGATGCGCCGGACCTTGTCCGCGTCCGCGAAGGCGAACTGTCCCGGCTCGTCCGGGCGGCGGACGGGCAGGTCCGGGAGCAGCGGTGACGCGGCGCGCTGGGCCGTCGTCATGAACGGGTTCTCGGCCGGATCGCGCCAGACGACGCACCGCAGCGCGCCCTCGTCCCTGACGGCGCGCCGGAGGTTGGCGAAGGCCCGGACGGGATCATCGAAGAACATGACGCCGAAACGCGAGATGACGGCGTCGAAGGTGCCCGGTTCAAAGGCGTGGTCCTGCGCGTCGGCGCAGACGAAGGACGCCGGTACGTCCTCCTGCTCGGCGTACTCCCGGGCGGTGCTGATCATCGGTTCGGAGATGTCGATGCCGACACAGCGACCCTCCGGACCGAGACGTCGCGCCACGGCCAGCATGACACCGCCCGTACCGCAGCCGACCTCCAGCACATGCCTCGCCTGTTCGGCGGCGACGGCATCGACGAGGAGCTCCTCGATGGGCCTGAACATCTCGTCCAGCACTCCCTTCAGATCGCCCCAGGCGTGGCCGGCACGCCCGTTCCAGCGGGCCGGCTGCTCGTCGTCGGCCCTGCGCGCAGCGTCCATGGCTTTCTCTCCTTCTGGTGTTGCCTTCGTCGTACCGGGATGACAGCGTTCTACTTCAAGTCGACTTGAGGTCAAGGCAGAATGGCAGAACTGGACATCGCCGAAGTGGCGCGCCGCGCCGGGGTTCCGGCATCGACCCTGCGCTTCTACGAGGAGAAAGGGCTGATCTCCTCGACGGGCCGGCGAGGCCTGCGCCGTCAGTACGATCCCGGTGTTCTGGAGCGGCTGGCGTTGATCGCGCTGGGGCGGACGGCCGGGTTCTCGCTGGACGAGATCGCGCTCATGTTCGCGCCGGACGGGCGGCCGCGTATCGACCGGCGGATGCTGGCGGCCAAGGCGGACGAACTGGACAACAGGATCCGGGAACTGGGCGTCCTGCGCGACTCCCTGCGCCATGCCGCCGCGTGCCCCGCGCCGAGCCACATGGAATGCCCCACCTTCCGCCGCCTCCTCGACGCCGCGGCGTCCGGCGGTGTCGCGGCGCCGGGCAGGCGGGTCCCCGGCAGGTAAGGGGCGTCGGCGCTCTTGGTCCAATCGTGGTTCGTGCTTTGCCCGATTCCCGGTGTTCCGTGCCTAGCCTCGGCTCCGAACTTGGGAGGCCGCAGTGCTGAAGACCGTGAAAGGGCAGGCAGCGGGTCTGACGAAAGACCAGCGCAACGCCTTCCTGGCCGCCTATCTCGGCTGGGCGATGGACGCGTTCGACTATTTCCTGGTCGTGCTCGTCTACAGCGAGATAGCCGACGATTTCCATGTGTCCCTGACCGACATGGCCTTCCTCACCACCGCGACGCTGGTGATGCGGCCGATCGGTGCTCTGCTCTTCGGCATGTGGGCGGACCGCCGCGGTCGCCGCATACCGCTCATGGTCGACGTCGTCTTCTACTCGATCGTCGGATTCGCCTGCGCCTTCGCGCCCAACTACACCGTGCTGCTGGTGCTGCGCCTGCTCTACGGCATCGGCATGGGCGGCGAGTGGGGCCTGGGAGCGGCCCTGGCCATGGAGAAGATCCCGGCCTCCAGGCGTGGCTTCTGGTCGGGGCTGTTGCAGAGCGGCTATTCGCTGGGATACCTGCTGGCCGCGGTGGCGTTCTTCGTCATCGAGCCCGTCTTCGGCTGGCGGGGACTGTTCGCCTTCAGTCTGCTGCCCGCACTGGTCGCGCTGTGGGTGCGCAGCCGGGTGGAGGAGAGCGAGGTGTGGGAGAAGAGCGTCCGGCTCAACCGCACCCCCGCGTACCAGGTGTTCAAGAACCCGGCGGTGCTGCGGCGCTTCGTGTACCTGGTCGCGCTGATGACCGCCTTCAACTGGATGTCGCACGGCACGCAGGACATCTACCCGACCTTCGTGAAGAAGGGCCTGGACCTGTCCGCGAACACCTCCATCGCGATCGCCGTCGTCTACAACATCGGCGCCATGATCGGCGGTGTGCTGCTCGGTGCGTACTCCGAGCGGCTGGGCCGACGCCGGACGATCATGATCGCGGCGGCCGGGGGCCTGGTCGTGGTGCCGTTCTTCGTGCTGTCCACGACCGTCGGCTGGCTGATGCTGTCGTCCTTCCTGATGCAGGTGTGCGTGCAGGGAGCCTGGGGCGTCATCCCGGCCCATCTGACCGAGATGAGCCCGGACGCCGTCCGGGGCTTCTACCCGGGCGTCACCTACCAGCTCGGCAACCTGATCGCCGCGCTCAACCTGCCGATCCAGGAGGCCCTCGCCGAGCGCCACGGGTATCCGTCGGCGATGGCATGGACCATCGTGCCCACGCTGGCCGTGGTGATCCTGCTGAGCGCGATCGGCAAGGAGGCCAAAGGGGTTCGCTTCGGAAGCGGCGGACCGCAGGCGCCGAGCGCGGCGGCGACGGGCACGGCCCAGCCCTGACCGGCAGTTGTGCGGTTCACGCCGAGCGTGTGGTTCACGCCGGGCGAGCCCCAGTGCCGCGCAAGCCCCCGGCAAGCGCTCCTAGAGTGACCCCCATCCGACCGGAAACACCGGAAACAGGGGGACCGCATGAGCGAGGACACCCGCAGCGCGGCACGCGCGATCATCGACCGGAACCTGTACATGGTGCTGGCCACGGTCGGCGTGGACGGCGCCCCTTGGGCCTCGCCCGTCTTCTACTCCACCGAGGACGGGCGGGACTTGTACTGGGTCTCGTCCCCCGAGGTCACGCACTCCCGCAATATCGCCCACGAGCCCGGGATCGGCATCGTCCTGCACGACTCCCGGGCCCCGGTGGGCACGGCGAGCCCCCTCGCCCTGTACCTGAAGGCCACGGCGGAGGAACTCCACGGGGACGAAGCCCTGGAGGGCCTGCGAGTGATCCCAGGCCCGGCCGGGCGCGGCGGCCGCTCCCTCGCCCCGGAGGAGGTGCGTCCGCCCGCCCCGTGGCGGGTGTACCGGGCCCGGGTCAGCGAGTACTCGATGATCTGCCCGCGCGGGGAGGGACGCTGCACCGAACACGGGCTGGACTACGAGCACCGCACGACAGTCGGCTTGTGACGAGGGATCACACAGGGTCCGAAGCCCTCACTCCCCGCGTTTTGGAACAGCACTTCTCCTGCGCTGCATCAGCGCTGTACGAGCGCTAACCGGCCTCCCACGACAGTTGGATCACCGCTCCCGCCAGGGAGAACGGAGACCGAAAGGGACGGCCACATGAGTACCGCCAGGACACCGCAGCGCAGGGCCATACTCACCGGTGGGCTGGCTGCCACGGCAGCCATGCTCACCGCCTGTTCGTCGAACTCGGACAGCACGAACGCGGGGAAGACGTCGGCGGTGGGCGCGGCGAAGACCCCTTCGCCCTCGCCCGCGGCGGGCCCGCGACCGGACTCGCCCTGGGCGGCGTTCGCGCGGCTGATGGAGGGCAACAAGCGCTGGGTGGACGGAAAGCTCCAGCACCCCGACCGCGACCCCAAGCGGCGCGAGTTCGTCGCCGAGGCGCAGGATCCCTACGGCGTCATCCTCTCCTGCATCGACTCGCGCGTTCCGCCGGAGCTCGTCTTCGACACAGGCCTCGGCGACCTGTTCGTGATGCGCACGGGCGGGCAGGTCGTGGGACCGGTGGTCGTCGGTTCCGTGGAGTACGGGCCGATGACGTCCGGCACCCCGCTGATCGTGGTCCTCGGACACCAGCGCTGCGGTGCCGTCAAGGCGGCCTACGAGGCGATGCGCGACGGCAAGAAGCTGCCCGGCAACCTCCAGGCGATCTCCGACGCCCTGCGGCCCGCCTACCGGGAGACCACCAGGGCGAAGCACGCCGACCCCGTCGACGCCATGGTGCGGATCCACACCGAGCAGACCGCCGCCGAGCTGCGGACCAACAGGGACCTCGCCCCGCTCGTGAAGAAGGGCGACCTGGCCGTCGTCAGCGCCTACTACTCGCTCGACACCGGCCGCGTGGAAGTCCTCACCGGCGCGCCCTCCGCCTGACCCGGAGACAACGGCGACCGGGCGGGAAAAACGTTCCACGCCCGGTCACGTTATACTTGCGGCGCCCATGAAGGACACCGTCGTGCCTGGTCGCACGGCTTCCACAGCGAGGGGGTGGACGCCATTCAGGCACGCCCCGCGCGCATCCAGGACGTCGCGGCCGCCGCCGGCGTCTCGGTGTCCACCGTGTCGAACGTGCTCAACCGGCCAGAGCGCGTCAACGCACAGACCGCCGAGCGCGTCCGCATCGCGGTCGCCGCGCTCGACTACGTCCCCCACCCGGGAGCCGCCGGCCTGCGCACCGGGCGCGCCTCGGCCATCGGCCTGGTGCTGCCCGACGTGACCAACTCCTTCTACGCGCGCATCGCACGGGGCGCCGCGGACGCGGCCTACGACCACGGCTACTCCCTCGTCCTCTGCCACAGCGGGGACGCCCCGGAGCGGGAGCAGGGCTACTTCAGCATGCTCGTCGAGCAGCGGGCCGTCGGCGTCGTCGTCGTGCCGCTCAGCGCCGACCCGGGCCGGCTCGCCCGGCTGCGCCAGCGGGGCATCCCGCTCGTCCTGGCCGACCGCGCGATGCCCGACCGGGAGGGCTGCTCGGCCTCCGTCGACGACATCGCCGGCGGCCGTATCGCCGTACAACACCTCCTCGACCGAGGCGCGCGCGACGTCCTCGTCGTCAACGGCGAGCGCGGCATACGCCAGTGCGCCGACCGCTACCAGGGTGCCCGGCAGGCCGTGCGCAGCCGGCGCGAGGCCCGGCTGGACCAGGTCGTCGCCGAGCGCATGACCGTCGCGTACGGCACGCAGATCGCGCACGACCTCGGGGAACTGCCCGACGGGGTCTTCTGCACCAACGACTTCCTCGCCGCCGGCCTGTGCCGCGGACTGACCGACCGGGGCGTGCGCATCCCCGAGGACGTCCAGGTCGTCGGCTACGGCGACCTCGACATCGCGACCTTCGGCGCCACCACCCTCACGACGGTCCGGCAGCCGGTCGAGGACCTCGGCCGGGCGGCCGTGGAGATGCTCCTCGACGAGATCGAGGCCCGCGCGGACCACGTCCACGAGACCCGCGTCTTCGCCCCCGGCCTCGTCCTGCGCGATTCCACCCGCCCGGCCGCCGGCGACTAGGTGTATTGATCACGAGCGTTGTTAACACTGGCCGGGCTTGATCATGGCGAAGGCCCCCGTGTGTGGTGGAGGTGTCGAATCTTCACCGCA
>NZ_JBITJK010000042.1:83236-83715 GCF_044459945.1 Streptomyces sp. NPDC050164 | reverse complement strand
CGCCCGGTTACATTCCGAACCCGGAAGCTAAGCCTTACAGCGCCGATGGTACTGCAGGGGGGACCCTGTGGGAGAGTAGGACGCCGCCGAACAATCTTTGGAAGGACCCCTGGTCACCAGCGTTCAGCTGGGACCAGGGGTCCTTTTTGTTTTTGCACTGCGCGCTGGGCACCCGGCTGCGCGAGAATGACTTGCAGTACCGAAGACAGGAGTCACCATGTCCACCAACTCTCCCGACGACCGACCGGAGCGCGACCAGCGGCGACGGGAGGGCGACCGGAGCGATCGCGGCGGTCAGCGCGGGGACCGTGGAGACCGTGGCGGCTTCCGCGGAGGCGACCGAAGCGGCCGAAGCGACCGCGGGGAGCGCGGCGGCTTCCGGCGTGACGACAACCGTGGTGGTGGCCACGGCCGACGCGACGACCGTGATCGGGGGCCGCGCAGGGACGATCGCGATCAGGGCGGGTTCCGGCGTGATG
>NZ_JBITJK010000042.1:0-83138 GCF_044459945.1 Streptomyces sp. NPDC050164 | reverse complement strand
TGATCGTGGTGACCGTCCCTCGTTCCGGCGTGATGATCGTGGTGACCGTCCCTCGTTCCGGCGTGATGATCGTGGTGACCGTCCCTCGTTCCGGCGTGATGATCGTGGTGACCGTCCCTCGTTCCGGCGCGACGACCGTGGGGAGCGTCGGGACGAGCGTGGAGATCGGGGCGATCGGGGCGGGTTCCGGCGTGACGACAACCGTGGTGGCGGCTACGGCCGGCGCGACGACCGTGACCGAGGGCCGCGCAGGGACGACGACCGTGGGCAGCGCGGTGGCTTCCGACGGGATGACCGTCGGGACGACAGGCGTGACGACCGTCGTGATGACAGGCGTGAGGGCGACCGCGGCGGGTTCCACCGCCGTGACGACCGCGGAGAGCGCCGGGACGACCGGGACCGTGGCTTCCGCAGTGACGACCGGGACCGTGGCTTCCGTGGCGACGACCGGGATCGCGGATTCCGGCGCGACGGTGACCGCGGTGGTTTCCGGGGTCGTGACGACCGTCGGGATGACCGCCGTGACGACCGCCGAGACGACCGTCGGGATGAGCGTCGTGACGAGCGCCGTGGGGACGACCGCGGTGACCGTGGCGGTTTCCGGCGCGACGATGCCCCCCGGGGCGGGCGTGGCGATTTCCGGCGGGACGACGGTCCTCGTCGCGAGCGTGGTGAGTTCCGTCGGGACGACAGCCGTGGCGACCGCGACACCCGTGGCGACCGTGGCGGCTTCCGGAGCCGGGACGACCGTGGTGGGCGCGGGCCGCGCCGCGACGATCGCGGTGGGCGGCCCGGGGGCTTCCGGGGCCGTGACGACCGGCGTGACGACAGGCGCGACGACCGGCGTGGCGGTGGCCGCTTCCGTGACGAGCGCGAGCGGGATCGGGAGCCCATCAAGCGGCTGCCGATCCCTGAGGACGTCACGGGCGAGGAGATCGACAAGGACGTACGGCAGGAGCTGCAGAGCCTGCCCAAGACGCTCGCCGACGACGTCGCCAAGAACTTGGTGATGGTCGCCCGGCTCATCGACGAGGATCCCGAGGGGGCGTACGCCTACTCCAAGGTGGCCCTGCGACTGGCTTCGCGTGTCGCCGCCGTACGGGAGGCGGGCGGCTTCGCCGCGTACGCGAACCAGAAGTACAGCGAGGCTCTCGCCGAGTTCCGGGCCGCTCGGCGCATGACCGGGAACGCGGACCTGTGGCCTGTCATGGCCGACTGCGAGCGCGGTCTCGGGCGGCCGGAGAAGGCGCTCGACATGGCCGGGGCACCCGAGGTGCACAAGCTCGACAAGGCCGGGCAGGTCGAGATGCGGCTCGTCGCGGCCGGTGCGCGGCGGGATATGGGGCAGCTGGACGCGGCCATCGTGACGCTTCAGAGCCCGGAGCTGGCCTCCAACTCCATGCAGCCGTGGACCGCTCGGCTTCGGTACGCCTACGCCGACGCGCTGCTGGCCGCCGGCCGGGAGCCTGAGGCGCGGGAGTGGTTCGCGAAGGCCGTGGAGGCCGACCGGGACGGCAGCACGGACGCCTCGGACCGGCTCGCCGAGCTGGACGGCGTGGAGTTCATGGACGCCCTGGCCGAGGACGAGGACGAGGGTGAGCGCGGCGACGCCGCCGAGGAGGAGAAGGACTGACGTTGCGTAAGAGGGGGCGGATTCCGGTCGGGATCCGCCCCCTTCGCGTGTCAGAGGTCCAGCGCTTCAGAGGTCCAGCGCGCGCAGCACCAGGCCGGAGGCCGGCTTCGGGCCGAACGACGTCGACTTGCGCGGCATGGTGACGCCCTGCCGGGCCAGGTCGCGGACAACATCCTCGTGGACCGGGTGCATCAGGATGGCCGTACCGCCGTCGCGTTCCGCCTTCGCGACGGTGGCGGCCGCGTCGTGGATGTAGGTGATGTGCGCGGGGGAGTCCTCGGGGATGCGCCAGACGTGGTCGAGGAGCGTGGCGTGCAGGACCGTCGCGTCGAGGGTGCGCCAGGCGGTGGGACGGTCGGCGGGGATCGTACGGGCCAGGAGATCCGGGTCCGGGTGGTCGACGATGTGGAAGGAACCGTCGCCGGCCAGCAGGAACGCGTTGCCCGCGCAGGCCGCGTCCGCCAGTGTCTCCAGGGCCTCGGACAGCGGGAGTTCGAGGCGGCGCACGCGGAAGTGGCCGTCCAGGGCGGCCACGGCGTCGCCGACCGGCAGGTCGTGGAGGAGGCGGTGGATGGCGCGGACGCGGAGGGGATAGCGGGCCGTGTCCACCAGCAGGACCAGGCCGTGGTCCCACGGGCTGGGGGAGGGGTGCTCCGTGCGGAGGCGGCGGTAGGTCGCCCAGCGGTGGTGGCCGTCGGCGATGAGGGCCTGGTGACGGGACAGGTCGGTCTGGACGGTGGCCAGGTCGGCGGGGGCGGTGACCGACCACAGGCGGTGGCTGAAGCCGTCCTCCGTGGTGGTCGCGAGGAGCGGGGGCTTTTCGGCGGTGCGCTCGATCAGGTCCGCCGTGGCGGTCGTCGAGTCGTCGCCGCGGTAGGTGAGCAGGAGGGGTTCGAGGTTCGCGGAGGTGGCCCGCATCAGGGCCGCGCGGTCGGCGACGATGTGCGGCATGACGTCCTCGTGCGGCAGCACCACCTGCTCGGCCGGATCCGACACACGCAGGGCGCCGATGACGCCGCGTTGGAGCATGCCGTTGCCGTCCCGCTGCTCGTAGACGTACAGGCCGGGGTCCGGGTCGGTGGTCAGGACCCCCTCGGACAGCCAGCGGCGCAGGGTTTCGGCGGCCTGGTCGTTGCGGGCGCTCGGGGTGGCGGCCTGGGGGAGGATCAGACGGACGATGTTGTGCGGGTCGGCGGACTCGAGATGGTGGACTCCGTCGGGGCGGACGACGACGTCGTACGGCGGGGACGTCACTGCGGCCAGGCTGCCGACCCGGTCGGGGTCGTATCGAAGGCCTCGGAACGGGGTGAGTTCCAGGCCTCGGCGTTCCGTTGCTTCCGAGTGACCTGCTGTGTTCATCCCGGCATCGTACGGGTGTCAGTGGCATGGGGGATGATCGGGGGAAAGCCGTCGAACGAGGAGCGATGCGGGATGAGCCGGAGCGTCAGGACGAGGCCCGAGGGCAGTGGGCAGGCCCTGAGCGAGGCGTACGACACGGCGCTGCTCGATCTGGACGGTGTCGTGTACGCGGGCGGGAGCGCGATCGCGCACGCGGTCGAGTCGCTGGCCACGGCCCGGACGGGCGGGATGCGTCTGGCGTACGTCACCAACAACGCGCTGCGCACTCCGGACACGGTGGCCGAGCACTTGACCGAGCTCGGCATACCGACGGGCGCGGACGACGTCATCACCTCGGCGCAGGCGGTCGCGCGGCTGATCAGCGAGCAGGTGCCGCAGGGCGCCCGCGTGCTGGTGATCGGCGGTGAGGGGCTGCGGGTGGCGCTGCGCGAGCGCGGGCTCGTGCCCGTGGAGTCGGCGGACGACGATCCGGCGGCGGTTGCGCAGGGGTACGGCGGTCCCGAGCTGCCGTGGGGTCGTTTCGCGGAGGCCAGTTACGCCGTCGCGCGCGGTGTGCCCTGGTTCGCCTCGAACACCGACCTGACGATTCCGAGCGGGCGGGGCATCGCGCCGGGCAACGGCGCGGCGGTGGAGGTCGTGCGGATCGCCACGGGCGCCGAGCCGCAGGTCGCGGGCAAGCCGCTGCCGCCGATGCACCGGGAGACCATCCTGCGGACCGGGGCGAAGCGGCCGCTGGTGGTGGGGGACCGGCTGGACACGGACATCGAGGGCGCGTTCAACGGGGACGTCGACTCGCTGCTCGTCCTGACCGGGGTGACCGACGGCGCGCAGCTGCTGGCCGCGCCGCCGCAGCACCGGCCGACGTATGTGGACGCCGATCTGCGGGGGATGCTCAGCGGCCAGCCGGTCGTCGCCGTGGCGGACGGCGGTGGGTTCCGGTGCGGTGGCTGGACGGCGACGGCCGGTACCGACCGGCTGGAGCTCGACGGGGACGGCGAGGCGCTGGACGGGCTGCGTGCCTTGTGTGCCGCGGCGTGGACGGCGGCCGGTGCGGGTGTGTGTGAGCTGGACGGGGGGAAGTCGCTGGCGAGGCTGGGTCTTTGAGTGCCGGTTGGATCCGCGGTGCGCGGGCACGCTCCGGCCGGGCGTCCGTGGCGGCGGCCGGGTTCCGGAATCGAGATCGGATGGCAGGGTAGGCTAACCTAACCTGCGTGTTGGTCGACAGTCCCCCCGAACAGCGCGCGGAGACCGCCCCCGCGCCCCCGACCCGACGGGCGATACGGGCCTTCGGGCTCCTCCTGGTCGTCGCGATCCTGGTGCTCGTCGCGCTGGCGAGTATCGCGATCGGAGCGAAAGAGCTGTCCCTCGGGCAGGTCTGGCACGGCTTGTTCGAGGACTCGGGGACGTACGGCGACGTGGTCGTAGCGGAGCGGCTGTCGCGGACCGTGCTCGGGCTGCTCGCCGGCGCCGCCCTCGGTCTGGCGGGAGCCGTTCTCCAGGCGCTCACACGCAACCCGCTGGCCGACCCCGGACTGCTCGGCATCAACGCGGGCGCGTCCGCCGCGGTCGTCACGGCCATCACGTACCTCGGGATCACCTCGCTCAGCGGCTACGTCTGGTTCGCGTTCTTCGGCGCGGCAGCGGTCGGGGCGCTGGTGTGGTTCCTCGGCGGCAGCCGGGGCGCGACGCCGGTGCGGCTCGCGCTCGCCGGTACGGCGATCAGCGCCGCGCTCTACGGCTACCTCCAGGCCGTGATGATCATGGACGACGCGGCGCTCGGCAAGATGCGGTTCTGGACGATCGGTTCGCTGTCCGCGGCGAACGACTCGACCATCCGGCAGGTCCTGCCGTTCCTGTTGGCCGGTGTGGTCCTGGCGCTGGCCCTGTCCCAGCCGCTCAACGCCATGGCCATGGGCGACGACACCGCCAAGGCGCTCGGCGCCAACCTGAACCGGACGCGGGCGCTGTCCATGCTGGCCGCGACCGTGCTGTGCGGGGCGGCGACCGCGGCCTGCGGGCCGATCGTGTTCGTCGGGCTGATGGTGCCGCACGTCGTGCGTTCCTTCACCGGGCCCGACCTGCGCTGGATCCTGCCGTACGCGGCGATCCTGTCGCCCGTGCTGCTGCTCGGTGCCGATGTCCTCGGCCGGATCGTGGCCCGGCCCGCGGAACTCCAGGTGGGCATCGTCACCGCGATCCTCGGCGGACCGGTGTTCATCTATCTCGTACGACGGCGGAGGACGGCGCAGCTGTGAAGACCACCAACCGTGCTGTGAGGACCCCGGGCGGGCTCTCCGTACGCCTGGACGTGCGGGCCTTCACCGTCGTGCTCCTGCTGCTGGTCGCGGCGCTCACGGCGAGTGTCGTGCTCATCGGCACCGGCGACTTCCCGATCCCGGCAGCCGACGTGCTGCGGACGCTGTTCGGCGAGGGCAACACGGGCCAGGAGTTCATCGTCAACGAACTGCGGCTGCCGCGGGTCCTGGTCGGGCTGCTGGTCGGCGCCTCGCTCGGGCTCGGCGGCGCGCTGTTCCAGTCCATCTCCCGCAATCCGCTGGGCAGTCCGGACGTGCTGGGCCTCGGGCAGGGGGCGACGGCCGGCGCGCTCACGGTGATCGTGCTGTTCTCCGGGAGCGCGAACCAGGTCGCCGCCGGCGCGCTGGTGGGCGGCCTGGTGACCGGCCTCGCCATCTATGTGCTCGCCTGGAAGCGGGGCGTGCACGGATACCGGCTGGTGCTGGTCGGTATCGGCGTCTCCGCGATCGTCACGGCGGTCAACGGCTATCTGCTCACCAAGTCCGACATCGTGGACGCGGCCCGCGCGGTGGTGTGGATGACCGGATCCCTCGACGGCCGTGACTGGGCCCAGGTCTGGCCGCTGCTCGGGCTGTGCGCCGTGCTCGTGCCGCTCGTCCTGGTCAACGCGCGCGGGCTGCGGATGATGGAGATGGGCGACGACGTGTCGTACGCCCTCGGGGTGCGGGTGGAGCGGGTACGGCTGCTGCTGATGGTGGCGGCCGTGCTGCTGACCGCGTCCGCGACCGCCGCTGCCGGTCCCGTCAGCTTCGTCGCGCTCACCGCGCCGCAGCTGGCCCGGCGCCTGACCCGTGCGCCCGGCCCGAACCTGCTGGCCTCCCTGTTCATGGGTGCCGCCCTGCTGGTCATCGCCGACTGGCTCTCGCAGCGGGCGTTCGGCGCCGAGCAGTTGCCCGTGGGCGTGGTCACCGGCGTGCTCGGCGGTGTCTACCTGCTGTGGCTGCTGGTCACCGAACGCAAGGCGGGCCGGATATGAGCAAGAACCGAAGGAGCACCGTGAACCGTCTGTCCGCCGAGAACGTCACCCTCGCCTACGACCAGCGGGTGATCGCCGAGCAACTGTCGGTGGAGATACCCGACAACTCCTTCACCGTGATCGTCGGCCCCAACGCGTGCGGCAAGTCGACGCTCCTGCGGGCGCTGTCGCGGATGCTCAAGCCCAGCGAGGGCCGGGTGCTGCTCGACGGTCAGGCCATCCAGTCGATGCCCGCCAAGAAGGTCGCGCGGACCCTCGGTCTGCTGCCCCAGTCGTCCATCGCGCCCGACGGCATCACCGTCGGCGATCTGGTGGGCCGCGGCCGCTACCCGCACCAGGGCATCCTGCGCCAGTGGTCGACCGAGGACGAGCGGGTCGTTCAGGAGTCCATGCGGCAGACCGGCGTCGCCGAGCTGGCCGAGCGTTACGTCGACGAGCTCTCCGGCGGTCAGCGCCAGCGCGTGTGGATCGCCATGGCACTCGCCCAGCAGACGCCGTTGCTGCTGCTCGACGAGCCCACGACGTATCTGGACATCCAGCACCAGATCGATGTGCTGGACCTGTGCGCGGAGCTGCACGAGGAACAGGGGCGCACGCTCGTCGCCGTGCTGCACGACCTGAACCACGCCGCCCGTTACGCCACGCACCTCATCGCCCTGCGCGAGGGCCGGGTCATCGCCGAGGGCGCGCCGAAGGACATCGTCACGGCCGAGCTGGTCGAGGAGGTCTTCGGGCTGCGCTGCCAGGTCATCGACGACCCGGAGACGGGCACGCCGCTGGTCGTGCCGGCGGCGCGGAAGGCACGCGTCGGGGCAGGGGCCGGGGCCGGGAAGGTGGCCGCTACATAAGCTTCCTGAGCTGGAGCAGGTCTCGCACGCCCGCGTGCAGTTTCACCCGGCCCGAGCCCCAGGCCTTGGCGAAGTTCAGCTCGCCGTCGACCAACGCGACCAGGTCGTCACCGGTCATGGCCAGCCTGATCTCGGCCTTGTCGGGCGGCGGGCCCTGGACCGTGTCGCGCACCTCGATCCGCCCGCTCCGCATACGGCCGACGAAGGTGACGTCCAGGTCCGTGATGTGGCAGCTCACCGAACGGTCCAGGGCCGCGGCCTCGCGGACGTTCCCTTCGGCGTGCTGCATGTTGTCGGAGAGCTTGTCGAGTGCGCTGCGGCACTCCTCGATCGTGGCCATCGCGATCGACGGTACCGCAGCGGTTCGCGGTAGCGTCGGGGCATGGAAGACGCAGTTCCCGAAATGCCGGTGGTGGAGGAAGAGCCCGAGCCGGCGCCGGAGCCGGCGCCCGAGGACGACCCCGCCGCCCCCGCCCCGCTGAACGTGCCCCGCACCCCCACGGGCGACGCCGACGTGGACGCGGCCCTGGACCGGCTCGGTGACGCGGACCACCTCGCCACGGACGGACACGTCGAGGTGTACGAGGATGTACACCGGGGGCTGCGCGACGCGCTCACCGCGCTCGACGCCCGCCCGGGACCTCCGGCGCCCCCATCGACGTACCGACAGGGGAGCTGAACCGAACGTGGCAGGAGTCGCACGCCGCCGTCTCGATGCGGAGCTGGTCCGCCGGAAGCTCGCGCGCTCGCGTGAGCATGCCGGCCAGCTGATCGCCGCCGGGCGGGTCTCCGTCGGCAAGACCGTCGCGACCAAGCCCGCCACGCAGGTGGAGACCGCGGCCGCGATCGTCGTCGCGACCGACGACAGCGATCCCGACTACGTGTCGCGCGGCGGCCACAAGCTCGCCGGCGCGCTGGCGGCGTTCGTGCCGCAGGGCCTGGTCGTCGAGGGGCGCAGGGCGCTCGACGCCGGCGCGTCCACCGGCGGTTTCACCGATGTCCTGCTGCGGGCGGGCGCCGCCCATGTCGTCGCCGTGGACGTCGGATACGGACAACTCGCATGGTCTCTTCAAAACGATGAACGCGTCACCGTCAAGGACCGTACGAACGTACGCGAATTGACACTTGAAGAGATCGATGGGAAGCCTGTGGATCTTGTCGTGGGGGATCTGTCCTTCATCCCGCTCGGGCTGGTCCTGCCCGCCCTGGTGCGGTGCGTGAAGCCGGACGCGGACCTGGTGATGATGGTCAAGCCGCAGTTCGAGGTGGGGAAGGAGCGGCTGGGCAGCGGGGGAGTCGTACGCAGCCCCCAGCTGCGGGCCGAGGCGGTGACGGGGGTGGCCCAGAAGGCCTGGGGACTGGGGCTCGGGGTGAAGGGCGTGACGGCCAGTCCGCTGCCCGGGCCGTCGGGGAATGTCGAATACTTTCTGTGGCTGCGGGCCGGGGCACCGGAACTGGACCCGGCCGATGTCGACCGTGCAGTTGCGGAGGGGCCGCGTTGACCGAGAACCGAGCTCGTACTGTTTTCCTGCTCGCCCACACAGGCCGGCCCGCGGCCGTGCGCAGTGCCGAGCTCGTGGTGAAGGGGCTGTTGCGCTCCGGGCTGGGCGTGCGCGTCCTGGAGGCAGAGGCGCGTGACCTGCCGCTGCCGGACGAGGTGGAGCTGGTCGGGGAGGCCACTCCGCAGTGTCTCGACGGGTGTGAGCTGCTCATCGTGCTGGGCGGTGACGGCACGCTGCTGCGCGGTGCCGAGTTCGCGCGGGCGTCGGGCGTGCCGATGCTCGGCGTCAACCTCGGGCGGGTCGGGTTCCTCGCGGAGGCCGAGCGGGACGACCTCGACAAGGTCGTCGACCGGGTGGTGACCAAGGCGTACGAGGTCGAGGAGCGGATGACCGTCGACGTCGTGGTGCACCGCAACGGGGACATCGTGCACACGGACTGGGCGCTGAACGAGGCGGCCGTGCAGAAGGTGTCCGCCGAGCGGATGCTGGAGGTCGTCCTCGAGATCGACGGGCGGCCGGTGACGGGCTTCGGCTGTGACGGGATCGTGTGCGCGACGCCGACCGGGTCGACCGCGTACGCGTTCTCCGCGGGTGGGCCGGTGGTGTGGCCGGAGGTCGAGGCGCTGCTGATGGTGCCGATCTCGGCGCATGCCCTGTTCGCGAAGCCGTTGGTGACTTCGCCGGATTCTGTGTTGGCTGTGGAGGTTCTGCCACATATTCCGCCGGGGGTTCTGTGGTGTGACGGGCGGCGGACTGTGGAGTTGCCGCCGGGGGCGCGGGTCGAGGTGCGGCGGGGGGCTGTGCCGGTGCGGCTGGCCCGGCTGCATCATGCGTCGTTCACGGATCGGCTGGTGGCGAAGTTCGCATTGCCGGTTTCCGGGTGGCGGGGGGCTCCTCACTAGCGGTTTGTGGGGGGTGGTTGCGAAGCGTCGGCGGGTGCGGGTGGTTTGTGGTTGTTCGCGCAGTTCCCCGCGCCCCTTTTGGGCGATCCACTCTCGTGGGTGACAAGGGCAGGCCAGTCGCAATCCTTGGCTCGGACCTCGTAAGGTCGTGTCCGTGTTGGAGGAGATGCGGATACGGTCGCTCGGTGTGATCGACGACGCCGTTGTCGAGCTGTCGCCCGGGTTCACCGCGGTCACCGGTGAGACGGGTGCGGGCAAGACCATGGTGGTCACCAGCCTCGGGTTGCTGCTGGGCGGGCGCGCGGACCCGGCGCTCGTGCGGATCGGGGCCGGGAAGGCCGTCGTGGAGGGGCGGATCACCGTCCCCGACGACGCCACGGCCGCCGTACGCGCCGAGGAGGCCGGGGCCGAGCTCGACGACGGGGCGCTGCTGATCAGCCGTACCGTTTCCGCCGAGGGGCGCTCGCGGGCGCACCTGGGCGGGCGCAGCGTGCCCGTGGGGGTGCTCGCCGAGCTCGCCGACGAGCTGGTGGCCGTGCACGGGCAGACCGACCAGCAGGGGCTGCTCAAGCTGTCCCGGCAGCGGCAGGCGCTCGACCGGTACGCGGGCGACGCGGTCGCCGTGCCGCTGGCCAAGTACGGCGAGGCGTACAAGCGACTGCGGGCCGTCTCCGACGAGCTCGACGAGATCACCACGCGCGCGCGTGAACGGGCCCAGGAGGCCGACATGCTGCGCTACGGGCTCGACGAGATCGCCGCCGTCGAGCCCCGGGCCGGTGAGGACGTGGAGCTGGCCGAGGAGGCCGAGCGGCTCGGGCACGCCGAGGCGCTGGCGTCGGCCGCCGCGGTCGCGCACGCCGCGCTCGCGGGCAATCCGGAGGACCCCGAGGGCGTCGACGCCGGGACGCTCGTCGCGGGCGCGCAGCGGGCCCTGGACGCCGTACGGTCGCACGACCCGGCGCTGGCCGCGCTCGCCGACCGCATCGGGGAGATCGGGATCCTGTTGCGCGACGCGGCCGGGGACCTGGCCGGTTATGCCGACGATCTGGACGCCGATCCGCTGCGGCTGGCGGCCGTCGAGGAGCGGCGGGCCGCGCTGACCGGGCTGACTCGGAAGTACGGCGAGGACATCGCCGCCGTGCTGGCCTGGGCCGAGCGGAGCGCCGCCCGGCTGACCGAACTCGACGGCGACGACGAGCGGATCGGGGAGCTGACCGCCGAGCGGGACGCGCTGCGGGCCGAACTGGGCGGGCTCGCACAGGCGTTGACGGACGCACGGACGGAGGCCGCCGAGCGGTTCGCCGCGGCCGTGACCGCCGAACTGGCCTCGCTCGCCATGCCGCACGCGCGCGTGTCCTTCGACATCCGGCAGACCGAGGACCCGGACGGCGTCGAGGTCGGCGGCCGTCCGGTCGCGTACGGGCCCGCGGGTGCCGACGAGGTCGAGCTGCTACTGGCCCCGCACCCGGGCGCGCCGCCGCGGCCGATCGCCAAGGGGGCGTCCGGTGGTGAGCTGTCCCGCGTGATGCTGGCCGTGGAGGTCGTGTTCGCGGGGACGGATCCCGTGCCGACGTATCTCTTCGACGAGGTCGACGCCGGTGTCGGTGGCAAGGCGGCGGTCGAGATCGGCCGGCGGCTCGCGCGCCTGGCGAAGACCGCGCAGGTCGTGGTCGTGACCCATCTCCCGCAGGTCGCCGCCTTCGCCGACCGGCAGTTGCTGGTCGAGAAGACGAACGACGGGTCGGTCACCCGTTCCGGTGTGAAGGTGCTGGAAGGGGAGGAGCGGGTCCGGGAGCTGTCCCGGATGCTCGCCGGCCAGGAGGACTCGGAGACGGCCCGGGCGCACGCGGAGGAGCTGCTGGCGACGGCTCGGGCGGATGTGTAGCGCGGGAGCGGTCGCGTAGCTGTCGTGGGATGCGCCGATCTTCACTCGTGTGGGTGACCCGGACCGGCGCATCTTCCCGATGACGCGCCCCACTGTCGCGCCGCCGGGCTTCGGGCGTTCCCGGAACCGGCATATGTCCTGGCATCCTTGGCGGAGGACGCGTGGGAATCCTGCGCGGTGACCGCCCGACCCGAACCAGGAGCCCGGCCACGTGACCCCCGTGAGCAGCCACTCACCGCATGGCCAGTCGCCGTTGCGCACCGTGCAGGTGCTGGGCGGAGGCAATGCGGCCAGCAGTGCGCATGTCCGCTCCCTGGCCGCGGGGCTCGTCGCACGGGGCGTGAAAGTCACGGTGTGCGCCCCCTACGAGGCGGATCGCGCCTATGACTTCAGCGGTGTCGGGGCCGACCATGTGCATGTGCCGCGCAGCAGTGACCCGGTGTCGGTGGCGGCCCTGCGGGCGGCCTGTGCCGACGCCGATCTGGTGCACGCGCACGGGCTGCACGCCTCGTTCCGTACCGTCCTCGCGCTCAGCGGGCGGCGCGTGCGGACCCCGTTCGTCGTGACGTGGCACGACCGGGCGCATGCCGACGGGGCCCGCGCCCATCTGCTGCGGGTACTGGAGCGCCGGGTCGTGAAGGCGGCCACCGTGGTGCTGGGGACGACCTCGGCGCTCGTGGACCGGGCGCGGCGGACAGGGGCGCGGGACGCACGGCTCGCTGCCGTCGCGCTGCCCGGCCCCCGCAGGCCCGTGGAGCCCGACGACCCCGACCGGCTGCGGCCCAAGGTGCGTGCCGAACTCGGCGCCATCGGAGGGCCGTTGCTGATGGCCGTCGGCTCCCTGGAGCGGCACCGCGGGTACGACGTGCTGCTGGACGCCGCGCGGGCGTGGCGCCGGCTCGACCCCGTGCCCCTGGTAGTGATCGCGGGCGAGGGGTCGCTGCGCGGCGAACTCCAGGAGCGGATCGAGAGCGAGGGGCTGCCCGTCCGGCTCATCGGGCGGCGCGACGACATCTCCGACCTGCTCGCCGCCGCCGACCTCGCCCTGCTGCCGAGCCGGCGGGAGGAGGCGCGCTCCGTCCTCGCCCAGGAGGCCCTCCACGCGCGCGTGCCGCTCGTCGCGACCGACGTCGGCGGCATCCCCGAACTCGTCGGTGACGCGGCCGAACTCGTCCCGCGCGGGGACGCCGAGGCGCTCGCCGGGACAGTCGTACGCCTGCTCGGCGACCCCGAGCGCCGGGAGCTGCTGAAGGGCAAGGGCACCCGGCAGGCGGCGACCTGGCCGAGCGAGGACGAGACGGTCGCCCAAGTGCTGAGCGTCTACGACGAGTTGACCCAGCCCCGGCCCCTCGCATAGCGCCCTCGGCTCCCTCGCCTGGAGCACACGGCCCCTCGCCCGGAGCCCCCGGGCTCTAGAGAACGTGCCTGCGGGCCCGCAGGGCGAGGCTGAGGGCCAGTACCGTCTGCGGGTCGTCGAGGTCCGTGCCCAGCAACTCCCCGATGCGCGCCAGGCGGTTGTAGAGGGTCTGCCGGTTGAGGTGGAGCTCCCGGGCGGTCTCCGCCTTGCGTCCCGCGTGGGCAAGGTAGGTCGACAGGGTGGGCAGCAGCGGGGGCCGGGAGCGCCGGTCGTGCTCCAGGAGCGGGCCGAGGGCCCGGTCGACGAAGGCGGCCAGGTCCGGATGGTCACGCAGCCGCCACAGCAGCAGGTCGATGTCCAGGCGCCGGGCGTCGTACCACGGCCGGTCCGGCAGGCCCTGGGCCGCCGTGGCCGTCTCGGCCGCGTGCCGCAGGCCCGACGCCGCGGCCGTCCAGCCGCCGGCCACCCCCACGACCACCACGGGCGGCGGCCCGCCCGGCCGCAGCATCCCGGCCCGTTCGACACCGGCCCGCAGCGCCGCCGCCACCCGGTCCGCGACCGTCGCCCGCTCCGGCTCCGAGCGCAACCCCAGCAGCACCAGCACCCGGCCCTCCGCCGGCCGTACCCCGAGCAGCACCGGCAAGCCCACCGAGGCCAGTTCCTCGGACACCGCCCGGGCCAGCACGGCCCAGCCTCCCCCCGGGGACAGGGCGTCCCCGAGCCGCATGACGACCGGCAGCAGCGGGCCGTCGCCCGGCCGGAAGCCCAGCACGCGCCCCTGCGCCGGGGCGTCCTCCGCCGTGACCCGCCCCTCGGCGAGATCCGTGAGGAAGTCGCCGCGCCCGCGCGCCGCCAGCTCCTCCTCCTGCCGTGCCTGCATCAGCACCACGGCCAGGATGCCCGCGGCCCGCTCGGCCGCCATCCGGTGCACCGGTGCCAGGGCAGTCCGTACGGGAAGCAGGACGAGCCGCGCACGCACGCCCCCGCTGCCGGGCCCGCCGCCCGGCACGTCCACCAGGACCGAGCCCGCGAGCGGCGGCTCGTCCCTGTGCTGGCCGCGCAGCCCTTCCCACACCTGGAGCGGATCCGCGCCCTCGGGACCGGCCCCGGCGGCGTACAGCAACTGCCCGTCCGCCGTCTCCAGGAAGACGGGGTTGCCGCCGAAGTCACCCAGGATGCCGAGGACTTGGGGCACCCCGCCGCCGCCCAGCAGGGCCTCGGTACACCGCCGGTGCACCTCCTCGGCCCGCTGGAGCAGTGCGTAGTGGCCGTTGACGATCTCGGTGTGGATCTCCTCCGTGACCGTGACGAAGGGCACCTCGCGGTGCAGCTGGACGAGCGGCAGTCCGGCTGAACGGGCCGTGTCGACGAGGGCGGCGGGCAGCCGGGTGAAGCGCGGGCCGAGCTCCACGACCAGGGCGGCGATGCCGCGCTCGGCCAGCGTGCGCACGAACGCCCGCTGTTCGGCCGGGCGGGTGCCGAGGCCGTAGCCCGTGGTCAGCAGCAGCTCGCCGCCCTTGAGGAGCGAGGCGATGTGCGGCACCTCACCGGCGTGCACCCAGCGCACGGTCCGCCCGAGCCGGTCGGCGCCCGCCAGCACCTCCGGCAGCCCGCTGCGCAGACCCGGCAGCTCCAGTGCCCGCTGCACGGTGATTCCAGCGCCTCGGGTGTCGTAGCCGCTGTCCGTCCCGCTGTCCATGTGCCGGACGCTACCCGCGCGGGTGCCTTCCGGACATCTCCGGAGCGGCCCCGGGACGATCACGCACGGGATTACCGCGTGATCGATCGGGTACGGGCGCGGTCATGGACATGAGCGTGGTCGCGGTAGGGCGGGAGGACGACAGTCCGGTCGAGGAGCCGTTGCGGGTCGCGATGCTCGCCGACCGGCTCGGCTACCGGGAGGTGTGGGCGGGCGAGGGACCGACGTGGGACTCGTTCGTTCTGGCGACGGCGATCGGCGCGGCCACCGGACAGGCGACGCTGACGGCCGGGCCCGTGCCGGTGTCGGTGCGCGACCCGCTCACCATCGTCCGGGGCGCAGCGTCCACCGCGGCCGTCACCGGCCGGCCCGTCGGCGTGGCCCTGGGCACGTCCAGCAAGAGGGTCGTCGAAGGCGTGCACGGCAGGCCGCGGACCCGGCCCGCCACCGCCCTCGCGGAATCGGCGGCGGCCGTGCGCGCGCTGATGGACAGCCGGCCGGGCGAGCCGATCGTGCCCGGCAGCGGCTTCCTACGCCGGCTTCCGCCGCCCGGAGGCATGCTCACCGTCGCGGCGTTCGGTGAACGCGCGGTCGCCGCGGCCGCGGGGCACGCCGACCGGATGCTGCTCGACCTCGTCTCCCCCGAGCAGGTCCGCATGCTGCGGGCCCGGATGCTCGCCGCCGCCGAGCGGGCCGGGCGCAGGCCGCCCCGGCTGGCCGCGTGGCTGCCCGCCGCCGTGGACCCGGAGCCGGAGACGCTCACGCAGGTCCTGCGCAGCGTCGTCGGCTATCTCACCGTGCCGGGCTACAGCGACATGTTCGTCGAGGCGGGGCTCGCCGCGGTCGTCGAACTGGCAGCCAAGGGAGCCGACCCGGACACCCTGCTGCGGGCCCTGCCGCCCGAGGCCGCGGACACGGTCGCCCTCGTCGGCGACCTCGACACCGTCCTCGCTCGCATCGACGCCTACGCCGAGGCCGGCCTCGACGAGATCGCCCTGGTCCCGGCCACGGCGGGAGACCCGGCGGGGGAGCGGACCCTCACGGCCCTCAGGCCGGCGTGATGTTGTGGTTGAAGCGGAACACGTTGTCCGGGTCGTGGCGCCGCTTCAGCTCCGCCAGCCGCCGGGTGTTCTCGGCGCCCAGACCCGCGACCACCCGCTCGGTGCCCTCTTCGCCGATGAAGTTCAGGTAGACAGCGCCGGTGCTCCACGGCCGCACGTCGGCGCGCACGTCCCGCACCCACCGCACGCACCGCTCGTCGTCCGCCGGGTCCTCCCAGATGCCGAAGGGATGCACCGCCCAGGGCGCGTGGCGGTAGGGCACGGGATACTCGCCCGGGCCGCCGGCGACCGCCCCGCCCTGCGGGAACAGCACGTGCTGGGTGCCGGTCGGCACCGGCATGGACTCGGCCCGGGCGCAGAAGACGTCCACGAAGTCGTCGGGCGCGCCCGTCAGGTACTCCGCCGACCAGTGGTTCCGCATCCCCGGCGGGTCGTCGATCATGCACTGGACGTCGGCGTAAGGCATCGCGCCGACGATCTCGGCCTCGTGCGGCAGCGCCAGCAGGGGCTGGGCGACCTTGCGCATGTCGTCCTCGCCGCCGGCGTACGTCAGCAGCAGACCGCACACGAGCCCGCCCACGAGGTGCTCGGGGACGAACTCCTCCGGCTGGCCGGTGAAGTAGATGACGCCACCGCCCGCCTCGTCGGGCCCGTTCGTGATCAGTTCGCGGTAGGTGCGCACCACCTCCGGGCCGTGTTCCGGCAGGTACAGCACCATCGCGATGGAGAACTCGGGCAGTTCGTGCAGCCGCAGCGTCATCGCCGTGGCGATGCCGAAGTTCCCGCCGCCGCCGTGCAGGGCCCAGAACAGGTCCGGGTTCTCGTCGGCATTGGCGTGGACAAAGGTGCCGTCGGCGGTGACGAGTTCCACGCCCAGCAGGTTGTCGACGGCGAGCCCGCAGCAGCGGTCGAGCCAGCCGGTGCCGCCGCCCAGCACGAAGCCGCCGACGCCGGTGGTGGAGGCACGGCCGCCGGTCGTCGCCAGTCCGTACGGCTCGGTGGCCCGGTCCAGGTGGCTCATCGTGGCCCCGCCGGCGACCCGGACCGCCTGGGCCGCCGGATCCACGATCACCTCGTGCATCCGGCGCAGATCGACCACCACGCTCCCGTCGCCCACGGCCATGCCCGCCACGCTGTGCCCGCCGCCACGGACCGCGACGGGCAGATCCAGCTCCCTGGCGAACCGCACCGCCCGCGCGACGTCGTCCTCGTCGGCGCACTGCGCGAGCACGGCGGGCCGCCGGTCGATCATGGCGTTGAAGACGGCCCGGGCCTCGTCGTAGCCCGGGTCGTCCGGAGCGAACACGTCGCCGGTCAGATCCTCGCGGAGCGCGGTGAGGGCCGCGCCCGCCTTCGAGAGGGAAGCCATGGCCGCCCCCTTCCGAAAAGGGGGTGATTGTCCGGTTCCAGTCTAGGGGGCCGCGACCGGTCGGGCCCGTTCAGCCCCCGTAGGCCCCCGAAGCCGTCAGACGCAGCGCCGTGTCGATCAGCGGCACGTGGCTGAACGCCTGCGGGAAGTTGCCGACCTGGCGCTGGAGGTGCGGGTCCCACTCCTCCGCCAGCAGGCCGAGGTCGTTGCGCAGCGACAGCAGCTTCTCGAACAGCTTGCGGGCCTCGTCCACGCGGCCGATCATCGCCAGGTCGTCGGCCATCCAGAACGAGCAGGCGAGGAAGGCGCCCTCGTCGCCGGGCAGGCCGTCGACGCCCTCGTTGTCGCCCTGCGTCGGGTAGCGCAGGATGAAGCCGTCCGGCGTGGACAGCTCCCGCTGGATCGCCTCGATGGTGCCGATGACGCGCTTGTCGTCCGGCGGCAGGAAGCCCATCTGCGGGATCAGCAGCAGCGACGCGTCCAGCTCCTTCGAGCCGTACGACTGCGTGAAGGTGTTGCGTTCCTTGTCGTAGCCCTTCTCGCACACGTCCCGGTGGATGTCGTCGCGCAGTTCCTTCCACCGCTCCAGCGGCCCGTCGGCGTCACCGGACTCGATCAGCTTGATCGTGCGGTCGACGGCGACCCAGGCCATCACCTTGGAGTGCACGAAGTGGCGGCGCGGGCCGCGCACCTCCCAGATGCCCTCGTCCGGGTCCTGCCAGTGGTCCTCCAGGTAGCGGATCAGCTTCAGCTGGAGCAGCGAGGCGTAGTCGTTGCGCGCGAGGCCCGTCATGTGGGCCAGGTGCAGGGCCTCGGTGACCTCGCCGTAGACATCCAGCTGGAGCTGGTGCGCGGCGCCGTTGCCGACCCGGACCGGGGTGGAGTTCTCGTAGCCGGGCAGCCAGTCCAGCTCCGCCTCGCCGAGCTCGCGCTCGCCGGCGATGCCGTACATGATCTGCAGGTTCTCCGGGTCGCCGGCCACGGCCCGCAGCAGCCACTCGCGCCAGGCGCGGGCCTCCTCGCGGTAGCCCGTGCGCAGCAGCGAGGACAGGGTGATCGCCGCGTCGCGCAGCCAGGTGTAGCGGTAGTCCCAGTTGCGGACGCCGCCGATGTCCTCCGGCAGGGAGGTGGTCGGCGCGGCGACGATGCCGCCGGTCGGGGCGTACGTCAGGGCCTTCAGCGTGATCAGCGAGCGGACCACGGCCTCGCGGTACGGCCCGTGGTAGGTGCAGTGGTCGACCCACTCGCGCCAGAAGTCCTCCGTCGCCTCCAGCGACTGCTCGGGCTCGGGCAGCGGCGGCGGCTCCTTGTGCGAGGGCTGCCAGGAGATCGTGAACGCGATCCGGTCACCCGGCGCGACCGTGAAGTCCGCGTACGTCGTCAGGGACTTGCCGTAGGTCTCGGCGGATGTGTCGAACCACACGGAGTCGGGGCCCGCCACGGCCACCGTGCGCCCCTCGTGCTTGTGCACCCACGGCACCACCCGCCCGTAGGAGAACCGCATCCTCAGCGCCGAGCGCATCGGGACGCGGCCCGAGACGCCCTCCACGATCCGGATCAACTGCGGGGCGCCGTCACGGGGCGGCATGAAATCGGTCACGCGGACCGTGCCCCGCTGGGTGTCCCACTCGGATTCCAGGATCAGCGAGTCACCGCGGTAGCTGCGCCGGGCCGCGGTGGGCGGCTGCTGGTCGGAGGCGTACGCGGGCCCGAGCCGCCAGAAGCCGTGCTCCTCGTTGCCCAGCAGGCCGGCGAAGATGGCGTGCGAGTCGAAGCGGGGCAGGCACAGCCAGTCCACTGTGCCGTCCCGGCAGACCAGGGCAGCGGTCTGCATGTCTCCGATGAGTGCGTAATCTTCGATGCGCCCGGCCACGTGCAACTCCAGTCGAACGGCCACGTCACCCCACGAGGGGGCTGTCGCTAGTGCGGTCAAGGGGGGTTTTCAGCAGTCTTGCAATCCGCCGTTGAGCGATGAAGCAAAACAGGTCGCTCTGCCGTGATGCAAAGTGCCAATTGTTGCTCAACGAACTGACGAGCTCACGTTGTTCCGGTGCTTACGGGCGGGGGGTGATTGCCGTGGGGCCGGGCGGGCTCGGCAGCGAGTGTCCGAGCAGGATACGACCTATGCAGATGATCTGGGTGCCGCTCCGGGCAAGGTGAGTACGCCGAAGGAGTGAGCAACGGGTGAGAGACCGGTGAGGGCGACCGTCTCCGTGTCGGCGCGTGCGCGGAGCGTGGCCGGAAGCCATCTCCCCGCGGCGCTGATACGCTGGTAGCCCGTGGACCGGTGGGCAGCAAACCCCCGAACCGCAGCGACGGCAACCCCCGGAAACTTCTCCGCAGGCAGCCGCACCGCACCCCCAGACCGCGACCACGGGAGCCCCGTCTTGGCCATGCCGCCCGCTGCTTTTCGTAACTCGACGACCAAGCACATCTTCGTCACCGGGGGTGTCGCCTCCTCGCTCGGCAAGGGCCTGACGGCCTCCAGCCTCGGCATGCTGCTCAAGGCCCGCGGTCTGCGCGTCGTGATGCAGAAGCTCGACCCGTACCTGAACGTCGACCCGGGCACGATGAACCCCTTCCAGCACGGTGAGGTGTTCGTCACCAACGACGGCGCCGAGACCGACCTGGACATCGGCCACTACGAGCGCTTCCTCGACCGCGACCTGGACGGCTCGGCCAACGTCACCACCGGCCAGGTGTACTCCACCGTGATCGCCAAGGAGCGGCGCGGCGAGTACCTGGGCGACACCGTGCAGGTCATCCCGCACATCACGAACGAGATCAAGCACCGCATCCGCCGCATGGCGACGGACGAGGTCGACGTCGTGATCACGGAGGTCGGCGGCACGGTCGGCGACATCGAGTCGCTGCCGTTCCTGGAGACCGTCCGCCAGGTGCGGCACGAGGTCGGCCGTGACAACGTCTTCGTCGTCCATATCTCGCTCCTGCCGTACATCGGCCCCTCGGGTGAGCTGAAGACGAAGCCCACCCAGCACTCGGTTGCGGCCCTGCGCAACATCGGTATCCAGCCGGACGCGATCGTGCTGCGCTGCGACCGCGAGGTGCCCACCGCGATCAAGCGCAAGATCTCCCTGATGTGCGACGTCGACGAGGCCGCCGTCGTGGCCTGCCCCGACGCCCGCTCGATCTACGACATCCCGAAGACCGTGCACGGCGAGGGCCTGGACGCCTACGTCGTCCGCAAGCTCGACCTGCCCTTCCGCGACGTCGACTGGACGACCTGGGACGACCTGCTCGACCGCGTCCACAACCCCGACCACGAGATCACCCTCGCCCTGGTCGGCAAGTACATCGACCTGCCAGACGCCTACCTGTCGGTCACCGAGGCGCTGCGCGCCGGCGGCTTCGCCAACCGCGCCCGCGTGAAGATCAAGTGGGTCACCTCCGACGACTGCAAGACCCCGGCGGGCGCCGCGGCGCAGCTCGGCGACGTCGACGGCATCTGCGTCCCCGGCGGCTTCGGCGACCGCGGTGTGCTCGGCAAGGTCGGCGCGATCAAGTACGCCCGCGAGAACAAGATCCCGCTGCTCGGCCTCTGCCTCGGCCTGCAGTGCATCGTGATCGAGGCGGCGCGGAGCCTGGCCGACATCGGCGACGCCAACTCCACCGAGTTCGACCCGGCCACCGCCCACCCGGTCATCTCCACGATGGCCGAGCAGCTCGACATCGTCGCCGGTGAGGGCGACATGGGCGGCACCATGCGGCTCGGCATGTACCCGGCGAAGCTGGCCGAGGGCTCGATCGTGCGCGAGGTGTACGACGGCAAGGAGTACGTCGAGGAGCGCCACCGGCACCGCTACGAGGTGAACAACGCCTACCGCGCCGAGCTGGAGAAGCGGGCGGGCATCCTGTTCTCCGGTACGTCCCCGGACGGCAAGCTCGTCGAGTACGTCGAGTACCCGCGCGACGTCCACCCGTACTTGGTCGCCACTCAGGCGCACCCGGAGCTGCGCTCGCGCCCGACGCGCCCGCACCCGCTGTTCGCCGGGCTCGTCAGGGCCGCGGTCGAGCGGAAGACTTCGAAGTAACACACCAGTTGTACGGTGGCCGGGGTGCATCCCTTCAAAGGGTGTGCACCCCGGTTTCTCTTTCGGCACGTCGGGCCCGGCACGTTCAGTCGTGCCGGGCACCTGGAAGGACAGGCATGACGATCAAGGACACCCCGGAGGAGTGGGAGATCCGGGCGACGGACACCCCCTTCGTGGGCAACAAGACCTCCGTCCGCACCGACGACGTGGTCATGCCCGACGGCACCGTGGTCGGCCGCGACTACCAGGTTCACCCCGGCTCCGTGGCCGTCCTCGCCCTCGACGAGGCCGACCGCGTCCTGGTCCTGCGCCAGTACCGCCACCCCGTGCGCCACAAGCTGTGGGAGATCCCGGCCGGTCTGCTCGACGTCCCCGGCGAGAACCCGCTGCACGCCGCGCAGCGCGAGCTGTACGAGGAGGCGCACGTCAAGGCCGAGGACTGGCGGGTGCTGACCGACGTGTACACCACTCCCGGCGGCTGCGACGAGGCCGTCCGGATCTTCCTCGCCCGCGATCTGTCCGAGGCCGAGGGCGAGCGCTTCGCGGTCGAGGAGGAAGAGGCCGACATGGAGCTCGACCGGGTGCCGGTCGAGGACCTCGTCCGGGGCGTGCTGGCCGGAGACCTGCACAACACCTGCCTCGTCGTGGGCGTCCTCTCCCTGGTCGCCGCCCGAGCCGGCGACGGCCTGGACGCCCTGCGCCCGGCCCAGGCGCCGTGGCCGGCGCGTCCGTTCGAGGCGTGAACCCGCCGGGGGTGGGGCGGAACTGGGTGGCGGATCCGGGTCGGGTGGTGGATGCGGCCGCTGGCACGCTGCCTGGGTGACGGGCCCTGCCGCCTCGGTGGCAGCGGCGCCTGCGGCGGCAGGGCGGGTGGTGTTGCGCAGTCTGGTGCGACGGCCGCCGCACCCCCGAGCTCTTCGCTTCGCTCGAGGAGAGGCCCCGGTCGCCCCAGGCGTGCCGACGTACTCGGCGCGGTGGCGGACCCCGGCCGGCGCGAGCGCCGAGCGGTCAGTGGCGGCCCGGGCGCTGCTGCACATCGTGTGCGCATCGCCGTCATCGCCGCCCACGGGCAGCAGATGCTCCGTGGCCGTCAGACCGCCCCGCCGGTTCGCCGCACCCACCGGGCGGCACGAGGGCCGCTGACGGTTGACCGGGAGCCCGCCCCGCTTGTGGTGTGAAGATCGGCTGATCCGATCGGGGGATGTGCCCGCCGTGCCCGTCGTGCTCCGGCCGGGGCGTTGCAGAGCGTGAACTAGGCTCTGTTCACGCCCGGACCGGAGTCCCGGCGGGCTTGTGCGTGTGGTGGGACGGGAGTGTGGCCCGTGACGGATCAGGTCGTGGAGACAGGCGCCGTGCGGCTGACCGGACACGCTTCCGGGGAGAGCCGGTTCCTGGGCCGCACACGGGAGTTGAAGGAACTGCGCGCCGACATCGAGCGCGCCGGTCTCGACACCCTCGCCGGCCGCAAGCCCCCACGCGCGCGCGTGCTGCTCATCGCCGGCCGGCCCGGCTCGGGGCGCACCGCACTCGCCGAGGAGCTCGTACGGCAGGTCGCCGACCGTTACCCGGACGGGGTGCTGCGCGCCCGCCTGAGCGACCCCGACGGCGCCCCCGTGCCGGTCGAGCACACCGCCCGGGAGCTGCTCGCCGCCCTGGGCCGGCAGGCCCCGGCCGGCGCCTGCGAAGACGACCTCACCGATGCCCTGCGCACCGCCCTGGCCGACCGCCGGGCGCTGCTCCTGCTGGACGACGCGGCCGACGCCGAGCAGGTCGACGCCCTGCTGCCCGACACCGCGGACTGCCTGGTCGTCGCGGTCTCCGAGGGCCCGCTGACCGGCATCTCGGACGTCCGCCCGTGCACGCTGGGCGGCCTGGACGCCAAGTCCGGGGTGGAGCTGCTGTCCCGGCACACCGGCTCGGTCCGCATCACCGTCGACCCCCGGGCCGCCGAGGGCCTCGCCGAGGAGTGCCAGGGGCAGCCGGCCGCGCTGATGCTGGCGGGCGGCTGGCTCGCCGCCCGCCCCAAGGCGGCCGTCTCCGACCTCGCCAAGCAACTGCGCGCCGAAGACGCCGAGGGGACCGCGCTGAACCGGGTCTTCCGCCTCGCCTATGCCGCCCTGCCCGCCACCGCCGCCCGGATGCTGCGCCTGCTCGCCCTCGCCCCGGCCGGACTCGTCGACCCGCAGACCGCCTCCGCGCTCGCCGGCTGCTCGGTCGCCGGCGCCCGCACGACCCTGGACGACTTCGTCGCCCTCGGCTTCCTGCACGCGGTGGACTCGCCGCTGCCGCAGTACGAGGTGCCGGGCTGTCTGCACGACCGGCTCCGCGTCCTCGCCGAGCGCCACGAGCGCCCGGCCGAGCTGCAGCTGGCCCGCGCCCGCATGCTGGAGCGGACCGTACGCCTGCTCCAGGCCTGCCGGGCGATCACCGAGACCGACAGCCCCCAGGCCCGCCAGAAGCTCCTCGACCTGCCGCGTGCCCTGCGCTTTCCCACGCCGCGGGCGGCCGCCGAGTGGCTGCGCGTGACCCGGCCCGCCCTGCTGGCCTCGGCCCGGCTCGCGGTCGCCGACGGACAGCTGGACACCCTGGCCCGGCGGCTGATGTCCCAGCTGGTGCGGGCCATGGTGGCGCATGTCGGCACCCAGGCGGCGGCGCCCGACCTGTACGTCATCCACAGCCTGGTCCTCGATGTGGCCGAGCGCCGGAACCTGCCCCGCGAGCGGGCCGCCGCCCTGCTGAACCTCGGCGATCTCGACGCCCGGACCGGCCGCACGGCCGACGCCCTGGCCCGCTACCGGGCCGCGCTGGACGCCGGACGCGAGGTGAACGATCCGTACGCGACCGGCCGCGCGATGGAATCCGTAGGCGGTGCGCATCTGGAGCTCGGCGACTTCGACCGGGCCGCCGACTGGTTCGGCCGGGCCCTGGTCGAGCGGCTGGCCCGGGACGAGCGCGCCGACGCCGCCCGGCTGTACGGGCGGATCGCCGCCGCCCACACCTACGCGGGCCGCTACGGCGAGGCCCTGCGGAACTGGCGCGCGGCGATCGCCGGGCACCGCAAGGACGGCGACGTGGGCGCCCAGGCGCGCGCCCTGAGCGAGTTGGCGCGGGTCCAGGAGTACGCGGGCCGCCCCGAGGAGTCCTTGCGCACCTGCCGGGAGGCCGTGGAGTGGGCGCGGCGGGCCGAGGACACGCGGTTGCAGGCCGCGCTGCATCTGCGGGTCGCCGACACCCTGGAGCACCTCGGCGACCCCGCGTCGGCCCGGCTGCACCGGGGCACCGCCGAGCGGATCCTCGGCGAGCACCAGGAGGACGAGGAAGAGCCCGTAGCGGGCTCCCACGGCGACTCACACCTGAAATCGGAACCTGACGCCTGCGAAATCCGTAGCGCATCCGCTGAAGATTGATGCAATGAAAGGCTAGACAGCGGGAACGCCTTCATTAGACTGGCCGTGCCGCACGTTCTCCTGCGGTCTCTCCCGGTGTGCCCGTGTGCGCCCGGGTATGTCTAGTAATGCGCCCATACCCTCTGAGCCAAGGACCGTGATCGACGTGAAGGTCGGCATCCCCCGCGAGGTCAAGAACAACGAGTTCCGGGTGGCCATCACCCCCGCCGGCGTGCACGAGCTGGTACGTCATGGCCACCAGGTCGTCATCGAGCGCGGCGCCGGTGTCGGCTCCTCGATCACGGACGAGGAGTACGTCGCCGCCGGTGCGCGGATCCTGGACACCGCCGACGAGGTGTGGGCCGGCGCCGACCTGCTGCTGAAGGTCAAGGAGCCCATCGCCGAGGAGTACCACCGCCTCCGCAAGGACCAGACGCTCTTCACCTACCTGCACCTGGCCGCCTCCAAGGAGTGCACGGACGCCCTGCTGGAGTCCGGCACCACGGCGATCGCCTACGAGACGGTCGAGCTGCCCGGCCGCGCGCTGCCGCTGCTCGCCCCGATGTCCGAGGTCGCGGGCCGGCTGGCCCCGCAGGTCGGCGCCTACCACCTGATGCGCGCCAATGGCGGCCGCGGCGTGCTGCCCGGCGGCGTCCCCGGCGTGCCGGCCGGCCGGGCCGTCGTCATCGGCGGCGGCGTCTCCGGCTGGCAGGCGGCGCAGATCGCCATCGGCCTGGGCTTCCACGTGACCCTGCTCGACAAGGACGTCAACAAGCTCCGCGAGGCGGACAAGATCTTCGGCACGAAGATCCAGACCGTCGTCTCCAACGCGCTGGAGCTGGAGAAGGCCTGCTTGGAGGCCGACCTCGTCATCGGTGCCGTCCTGGTCCCCGGCGCCAAGGCTCCCAAGCTGGTCACCAACGAGCTCGTCTCGCGGATGAAGCCCGGAAGTGTCCTTGTCGACATCGCGATCGACCAGGGCGGCTGCTTCGAGGACTCCCGTCCGACCACCCACGCCGAGCCGACCTTCCAGGTCCACAACTCGGTCTTCTACTGCGTCGCCAACATGCCCGGCGCGGTGCCGAACACCTCCACCTACGCGCTGACCAACGCCACGCTTCCCTACATCGTGGAGCTCGCCGACCACGGCTGGGCTCAGGCCCTGCGCCGCGACCCGGCACTGGCCAAGGGTCTCAACACCCATGACGGCAAGGTCGTTTACAAGGAGGTCGCCGAGGCGCACGACGTGGAACACGTGGAGCTGTCCTCGCTGCTCGGCTGAGCCCGTCGGCCGGTAAGTCGGCTAAGTCACCAACAGGTAAAGGCGATACGTCAACACAGGTCGTCAATGCCGCGCACCCGGCCGGACCTTGCCCGACAAGGTCCGGCCGGATGTGTGTATGGTCACTTCGCGATTCTCGGGCAACTCGCCTCGAACGTAACCCTTCAACCGATTCGCACACCGGTGAAACCTGCCGTGCGACGGCCGTACGCCCTTGACAGAGGGATGTTTCATTGCCGACACATCGGGCCGGGTCCGGCGGATTGTGTTGCTGCGGACGCCCGACACGCCATAGAGTCGCCAATCGTCGGCATGGTGCCACGCTGACCTGTCTAGAAGTTTCCTGGTCACCAAGGAGGTAAGACGACTTGTGAATGAGTCGACATTTACTCCCGGGGGTGGTCAACCAGGAATGCCTGCACGGGGCCAGGGTCCCGCGGGGTTCGCTGCTGTCGGCTCCGTCGCTGTGCGCACCTTCGCAGCCCACCAGAGTCAGCAGGCGACTCACACAGCACACCAGAAGATGGATGGCCATCACGTGAACGCCATGGCCGGCGACGGAAGTGGCGCGCCCCACAACCACTTCGCCGACTACGACGAACTGCCCGAGGGGCACTTCTACGACCCCGACGCGGAGTACGAGCCCGACCCCGAGTACGCGGCCACTCTCGCGCCCGACGCGGCCAGACAGCGCCGGGAGCGCATCGGTCCGACCGGGCGCCCGCTGCCGTACTTCCCGATCCCGGGCCCGCTGACCGACCACGGACCCGCGAAGATCATCGCGATGTGCAACCAGAAGGGCGGCGTCGGCAAGACGACGTCGACCATCAACCTGGGTGCCGCGCTCGCGGAGTACGGACGCCGGGTTCTGCTCGTGGACTTCGACCCGCAGGGCGCGCTGTCGGTCGGACTCGGCGTCAACCCCATGGAACTCGACCTCACCGTCTACAACCTGCTCATGGAGCGGGGGATGGCGGCCGACGAGGTGCTGCTGAAGACGGCGGTCCCCAACATGGACCTGCTGCCCAGCAACATCGACCTGTCGGCGGCCGAGGTCCAGCTGGTCTCCGAGGTCGCCCGCGAGTCGACCCTGCAACGCGCCCTGAAGCCGCTGCTGGACGACTACGACTTCATCGTCATCGACTGTCAGCCCTCGCTCGGCCTGCTCACGGTCAACGCGCTGACGGCCGCGCACAAGGTGATCGTGCCGCTGGAGTGCGAGTTCTTCGCGCTGCGCGGTGTGGCCCTGCTGACCGAGACCATCGAGAAGGTCCAGGAGCGGCTCAACCCCGAGCTGGAGCTCGACGGGATCCTCGCCACGATGTACGACTCGCGCACTGTGCACAGCCGTGAGGTGCTCGCGCGTGTTGTCGAGGCGTTCGACGACCACGTCTACCACACGGTCATCGGGCGCACGGTCCGCTTCCCGGAGACCACGGTCGCCGGTGAACCGATCACCACGTACGCCTCCAACTCCGTCGGTGCCGCCGCCTACCGCCAGCTCGCCAGGGAGGTGCTCGCCCGGTGTCACGCCGAGTGAGTCTGCCGGGGGCCGACGAACTCTTCCGTACGACAGGGGGGATGGCGCTTCAGTCGTCCACGCCCCGGCGTCAGGCCAACGGCGACGCCCGGGTGCCCGCTCCGGCGGGGGAGGGCGACGCGGTGGCGGCAGCGGCCGCGGAGGACGTGCCGCAGTCGGTGCCCGCGCAGGGCGGTGACGGCGAGGGCGCGGAGCATGTCGCGGCGGACGCGGAGTCGGCTGAGGCCGGGGAGTCCCGCAGCCGCTCCGGCTCCGCCCGGCGGCAGGCGGCGCAGGAAGGTTCTGCCGCGGGTGCGGCCGGTGCCGCCGCGGCGGCACCGCGCAAGCGCGGGCGGGCCGCAGCGCGCCGTCCCAGCGGCCGTGAGCGGCACGACGAGAAGATCACGGTCTACGTGTCGGCCGAGGAGCTCATGGACCTGGAGCACGCCCGTCTCGTGCTCCGTGGCGAGCACGGCCTGGCCGTCGACCGCGGCCGTATCGTCCGCGAGGCGGTCGCCGTGGTCCTCGCCGACCTGGAGACCCGCGGGGACGCCAGCATCCTCGTACGACGGCTGCGCGGGCGGTAGCGGTAGCCTGCGGAGGTCATGACCTCGAACGCTTCCCCACCGCCCGTCGGCGGCCCGTCCGGCCGCCGACGCGCGCTGGGGCGCGGGCCGGGGGCTCCGCCGGTTGAGCCGACGGATGTGGTCGGGCCCGGTGAGCTGCCCGAGGACACCGCCGAGTCCGGCGGGACCCCCGAGGAGACCGAGGCTGCCGGGTCGGGTGCCTGGTGCGAGGAGGAAGCGGCCGGCGCGCAGGCGTTGGCTGCCGATGAGCCGCCCGGCGTTGTGGAGCGACAGGTCCCCGTCGAGCCGGGGACGGCGGCCGGAAGGCCTCGACCGGGGCGTGCGGCAGGGGCAGCCGGTCCCGGGGCGGGCCGCGAGGGCGCTTCTCCGGACGTGGACGACGCCTCCAGGCCAGGGACCGGGGCCGGTCATCCGGAGGCGGGGCGTGAGCGTCCCGCCCCCGGGCCGGTGGCTGCGGCCGAGACCGCCGCCCCGGCTGCCGAGTCCGTGGAGACCGGGTTCCGGCGCGAGGCGCTTCCTTCCGCCCCCGGGGCCGCTGCCGACGCCGGGGTCGCCGTTGCGGAGCCGGGAGCCGAGGCGGTGTCTCCACAGGCCCTGGCCGAAGCCGGGGCGGCCCCCGGAGCGCGGGCCCCGCAGGACCGGAGCGAGTCGGGGGGCACCGCCCAGCCCCCGGCCGGCGGTGCCGACGGCGATGACGGGGTCTTCAAGGTCCGGCTCGCCAACTTCGAGGGGCCCTTCGATCTGCTGCTCCAGCTGATCTCCAGGCACAAGCTGGACGTCACCGAGGTCGCGCTGTCGAAGGTGACCGATGAGTTCATGGCGTACATCCGGGCGATGGGGCCGGACTGGGACCTGGACGAGACGACCGAGTTCCTCGTCGTCGCGGCCACGCTGCTCGATCTGAAGGCGGCACGGCTGCTGCCCGCCGCCGAGGTGGAGGACGAGGCCGACCTCGCGCTGCTCGAAGCCCGGGACCTGCTGTTCGCCCGGCTGCTCCAGTACCGCGCGTACAAGCAGATCGCGGACATCTTCCGCGGGCGGCTCGACGACGAGGCCCGGCGCTATCCGCGTACCGTCGGGCTCGAACCCCACCATGCCGAGCTGCTGCCCGAGGTGGTCATCAGCATCGGTGCGGAAGGGTTCGCCAAGCTCGCCGTGAAGGCGATGCAGCCCAAGCCCAAGCCGCAGGTGTACGTCGACCACATCCACGCCCCGCTGGTCAGCGTGCAGGAGCAGGCCGGGATCGTCGTCGCGCGGCTCAGGGAGCTCGGCGAGGTCAGCTTCCGGGAGCTCGTGGAGGACACCGACGACACACTGACCGTCGTGGCCCGGTTCCTCGCGCTGCTGGAGCTGTACCGCGAGAAGGCCGTCGCGCTGGAGCAGGAGGCCGCGCTCGGTGAACTGCTCGTGCGGTGGACCGGCGGAGACGGGGACGAGACACCGACCGTCACCGACGAGTTCGACCGGCCGCCCGAGCCGCCGAAGGAGGAGAAGAAGGCATGAGCCAGCAAGCCACCGAGGTGCCGGCCGGGCTGCGTGCCGTCGCCGACCTCGATCTCAAGCCCGCGCTGGAGGCCGTCCTCATGGTCGTGGACGAGCCCGCGACCGAGGAGCACCTCGCGAAGATACTGGAGCGGCCGAAGCGCCAGATCGCGGACGCGCTGCGCGAGCTGGCCGACGAGTACACCGTCCAGGGCCGCGGCTTCGAGCTGCGGTTCGTGGCGAACGGCTGGCGGTTCTACACCCGCGCCGAGTACGCGCCCGCCGTCGAGCGTTTCGTGCTGGACGGCCAGCAGGCCCGCCTCACCCAGGCCGCCCTGGAGACCCTGGCCGTCGTCGCCTACCGGCAGCCGGTCAGCCGCGGCCGGGTCTCCGCCGTACGCGGAGTCAACTGCGACGGCGTCATGCGCACCCTCCTCCAGCGCGGTCTGATCGAGGAGGCGGGCACGGAACCCGAAACAGGTGCGATCCTGTACACGACGACGAACTACTTTCTGGAGCGGATGGGCCTGCGCGGTCTGGACGAGCTCCCGGAACTCGCGCCCTTCCTCCCGGAGGCGGAGGCGATCGAGGCCGAGACCCAGGAAGGCGTACCGTCGTTCGACCCGGACGCGCCTGATGACGACGTGCCGGGCCGCCCGGTCACCCCGGGTACCGACGACGAAGACGACCAGACGGAACTTTGATGCGAAGCAGCGGCAGCGGCAAGAGCGGCGGACGCGGTAACCACCGCGGTGCCGGTAACAACAGGGACCAGAAGCAGGGGCAGGGCCGCCCCCGCAAGCCCCGCCCCGAGGAGCGCCGCTACGACGTGGGCCCCGGAGCGACGAAGGACGGCCCCAAGGCCGGGCGCGGCGGTGCGGCGCGCGGCGGAGCCAAGGGCGGGCCCAAGCAGCCCCAGAAGGACGGCCGTACGGCCCCGGCGCGCCCCCGCGAGTACGAGGCGCAGGTCGAGGAGCGCAACCGCGACCGGTACGCCGGGAAGAAGGAGGTCAAGCTCCCGAAGACCTTCCCGGGCGCCGAGCAGGAGGGCGAGCGGATCCAGAAGGTCCTCGCCCGCGCGGGCTTCGGTTCCCGGCGCGCCTGCGAGGAGCTGATCGAGGAGGCCCGGGTCGAGGTCAACGGCGAGATCGTGCTGGAGCAGGGGCGGCGGGTCGACCCGGAGAAGGACGAGATCAAGGTCGACGGACTGACCGTCGCCACCCAGAGCTACCAGTTCTTCGCGCTGAACAAGCCCGCCGGGGTCGTCTCCACCATGGAGGACCCGGAGGGCCGGCAGTGCCTCGGTGACTACGTCACCAACCGCGAGACCCGGCTCTTCCACGTCGGACGGCTCGACACCGAGACCGAGGGTGTCATCCTGCTCACCAATCACGGTGAGCTGGCCCACCGGCTGACCCACCCCAGGTACGGCGTGAAGAAGACCTACCTCGCGCACATCGTCGGCCCCATCCCGCGCGACCTGGGCAAGCAGCTCAAGGACGGCATCCAGCTGGAGGACGGCTACGCGCGCGCGGACCACTTCCGGGTCGTCCAGCAGACCGGCAAGAACTACCTCGTCGAGGTCACCCTCCACGAGGGCCGCAAGCACATCGTGCGGCGGATGCTCGCGGAGGCCGGTTTCCCGGTCGACAAGCTGGTCCGCACCGCGTTCGGCCCGATCACCCTCGGCGACCAGAAGTCCGGCTGGCTGCGGCGGCTGTCCAACACGGAGGTCGGCATGCTGATGCAGGAAGTCGATCTCTAGGCTTACGCGTACACCGCGAGTGCCGTGAGTTCCCCGTGTCCTTCCGGGCGCGGGGACGGAAGGACTTCTGACATGACCACGCTGGTCTACAAGCAAGCCGCCACCGGAGCGCTGACCGGGCTCGCCCTGGGGGACGCGCTGGGGTATCCGACCGAGTTCAACGACGTGCCGACGATCCTCGCCAAGCACGGACCGTGGCGGGAACTGGCGTTGCCGAAGAGGGCTTACGTCTCCGACGACACGCAGATGACACTGGCGCTCGGACGGGCGGTGCGGACGGCGATGGACCGGGGGCTGCTCACCCCCTCGCGACTGACCCGGCCCCTGCGTGAGGAGTTCGTGGACTGGTACCAGTCGCCGGAGAACAACCGGGCTCCGGGCCGCACCTGCCTGAAGGCCTGCTCGCTGCTGAAGGACGAGTCCCGCCCCTGGCAGGACGCCAGTCAGATCCACTCCAAGGGCTGTGGCGCCAACATGCGCGTCGCGCCCCTGGGGCTGGTCCCCGGCCTGAGCGACGAACAGCGCGCGGGTGCCGCCCAGTTGCAGTCCGCCCTCACCCACGGGCACCCCACCGCGCTCGCCGCGTCCGACCTGACCGCGCACGCCGTACGGCTGCTCGCGGAGGGCGCCGAGCCGGCCGGGCTGATCGACCTGCTCCGCTCGTACGCCCTGGAGAACCGCAGCCACTACCACGAGCGCTGGCTCGGCGACCTGTGGCGCCGGGCCCAGGACCCGAGCCCCGAGCAGTTCATCGCGCGCGGCTGGGACGAGTGCCTGGCGATCCTCGACCGGCTCCGGCACGCCGTGGGCACCGTCTCGCCCGAGTCCGACCCGTGCCTGGCCACCGGTGAGGGCTGGATCGCCGAGGAGGCCCTGGCGACCGGGCTGCTGTGCTTCCTGCTCTTCGCCGACGAGCCGCTCACGGCGCTGCGCCGTGCCGCCTGCACCGCCGGCGACTCGGACTCCATCGCCTGCCTGGCCGGTGCCTTCGCGGGCGCGTACCTGGGCGCCGAGGCCTGGCCGAGCGAGTGGGCCGACCGCATCGAGTACCGCAGCGACCTGCTGACCCTCGGGGCGCTCTGGGACGCCTGATCAGGTGCTCGGCCCGAGGACGCAGGCGCGGCGGGCGCGGGCGAGGAAGTCCTCCACGCGCCGCCGGTCCGGTGCGGCCGGGAGCGGGCTGCGGCGGGCGGCCTCCTCGGCCTCCCGTTCCAGGCGGGTCATCCACGTCTCGACCTCGGACCAGGGCACCTCGCCGCGCTTCACCGCGAGCAGGCACTCCCGCTGCTCGCCGACGTCGACCGTGAGCGTGCCCGTGTGCAGCAGGTCGCGGGCGCTGGTCAGCAGGCGGAGCAGGTGCATGGCGTGCTTCCAGCGGGGGGTGCCGTGGTTGCGGATGTGGGTTTCCAGCTTGCGGCGCTGGCCGTACGCGTAGCGCGTGAACGTGTCGTGGACCCGACGGGAGAGGAACGCCCCCCGCAGGGCGAGCAGTTCGCGGCCGGTGTCGTCGGTGTACTCCACGAGCGGGGAGTGCAGGCACTCCAGGATGTTGGGGTTGGCGCGCAGGGCCAGCTCGCAGAAGCGTTCCAGCTCCCAGCTGAACTGCTCCTCGGCCGGGCCCTCGACGTGCGTCGGCGGCTTGTCGAAGCGCCAGAACAGAGGCGTGGGAGCCAGGAACACGCCACGGCGGTCGGTGTCGCTGTCGTCCGTCGCCAGTCCGAAGGCGCGCGAGCCCATCACACAGGCATAGATCGTGTGATCGCGTACCAGGGCCTCCGGCTGCATGTCCGGGAGCGTACGCGGACCCTTACGCCAGGCGAACCGAGTTTCCCTCCACGGTGATCTTCTCGGCGGGCAGCGGCCGCGTCGCCGGGCCGCCTGCCACCGAGCCGTCGGCGATACGGAACTTGCTGCCGTGACAAACGCAGTTGATGGTGCCGTCGGAGACGGACGCCACCGTGCAGCGCTGGTGGGTGCAGATCGCCGAGAAGGCCTTGAACTGGCCCTGCTCGGGCTGGGTCACCACGACTTCTTCCTCCTTGAAGATCTTTCCGCCGCCGACGGGGATCTCGTCCGTGGCGGCCAGATCCCGACCGGCCGTCTCCTGGCCGGTCGGTGAGCTCGTCGACGCGGAGCCGTTGTCGTCGCCGCCCCCGCCGCAGGCCGCGACGAACGCCACCGCTCCCGTCGCTCCCGTCGCGAGGAGGACCGTGCGGCGTGTGGTCTCGTAGGTCATGTCGTCACTCCGAAGGTGCCGATGAGGGATAAATAGGAAGTATCTGCATCTTGGCACCGAAAATACCCAAGAGGCGGCAATGCCGGTGTCTCATCGGATGGGCGCCGTGCACCCCGGCCGCGTGGGCTGACTAGGCTTGACACACAGAGCGACACGCACGTCAGCAAGGAGCAACGCCGTGGCGGTACGAGCGGTCCGGGGCGCCGTCCAACTCGAACGGGACGAGGCCGGGCACATGGACGAGCAGGTCGGGGCCCTGCTCACGGCCATCCTGGAGCGCAACGACCTCACCGCCGAGGACCTGATCAGCGTCTGGTTCACGGCCACGCCCGACCTGCACAGCGACTTCCCGGCGGCAGCCGCCCGCAAGCTCGGCATCGTCGACGTCCCGCTGATCTGCGCCCAGGAACTCGACATCGAGGGCGCCATGCCGCGTGTCGTCCGCGTCCTCGCGCACATCGAGTCCGACAAGCCCCGTGCCGACATCGCGCACGTCTACCTCGGCGCCGCGGGCGCCCTGCGCAAGGACATCGCCCAGTGAGGACCGCACTCGTCATCGGAACCGGGCTGATCGGCACGTCCGCCGCCCTGGCCCTGTCCCAGCGCGGCGTCACCGTGCACCTCGCCGACCACGACCCCGAGCAGGCCCGCACGGCGGCCGCGCTCGGCGCCGGGACGGACGAGGCGCCGGACGGGTCCGTCGACCTCGCGATCGTCGCCGCCCCGCCCGCGCACGTGGCCGACGTACTCGCCGACGCCATGGGCCGCGGTGTGGCGCGCGGCTACCTCGACGTCGCCAGCGTCAAGGGCGGGCCGCGCCGCGAGCTGGAGGCACGCGGCCTCGACCTGACGGCGTACCTCGGCACGCACCCCATGTCGGGCCGGGAGAAGTCCGGCCCGCTCGCCGCCACCGGCGACCTCTTCGAGGGCCGCCCCTGGGTGCTGACCCCGACCCGGGACACCGACACCGAGGTGCTGAACCTCGCCCTGGAGCTGGTCTCGCACTGCCGTGCCGTGCCGGTCGTGATGGACGCCGACGCCCACGACCGTGCCGTCGCTCTCGTCTCCCACATGCCCCACCTGGTCTCCAGCCTGGTCGCCGCGCGCCTGGAGCACGCCGAGGAGGCCGCCGTACGGCTGTGCGGGCAGGGCATCCGGGACGTGACCCGGATCGCCGCCTCCGACCCCCGGATGTGGATCGACATCCTCTCGGCGAACCCCGGGCCGGTCGCCGACCTGCTCACGGACGTCGCCGCCGACCTGGAGGAGACCGTGCGGGCCCTGCGCGCCCTGCAGGCCTCCGACGAGGACAAGCGCCGCGACGGCACCACCGGCATCGAGGACGTCCTGCGACGCGGCAACGCCGGGCAGATCCGCGTCCCCGGCAAGCACGGATCCGCTCCGCGTGCCTACGAGGTCGTGGCCGTGCTCATCGACGACCAGCCGGGACAGCTGGCCCGGATCTTCGCGGACGCGGGCAGGGCCGGGATCAACATCGAGGACGTGCGCATCGAGCACGCGACCGGGCAGCAGGCCGGTCTGGTGCAGCTGATGGTGGAGCCGAAGGCGGCACCCGTGCTGAGTGCCGCGCTGCGGGACCGGGGCTGGGCGATCCGGCAGTAGTGCATGCTGGATGTGGCTGACCGACGCGCGGCCGGACGAGTGACCCGCACCCAGTAACCTTGTGCGGGGCCGTCGCGCCCTCAGCCCCGCCAGCCCGGTTCAGGAAGGTCCCCCACTGTGGAAAGCGCCACGCCAGTGATTGTCGCCATCGACGGCCCCGCCGGCACCGGCAAGTCGAGCACGTCGAAGGCCGTGGCGGCACAGCTCGGCCTGAGCTACCTGGACACCGGCGCCCAGTACCGGGCGATCACCTGGTGGATGGTGAACAACGGCATCGACATCGACGACCCCGCCGCGATCGCCGCCGCGGCCGGCAAGCCCGACATCGTCTCCGGTACCGACCCCGAGGGGCCGACCATCACGGTCGACGGCGTCGACGTGTCCGGCCCGATCCGCACCCAGGAGGTCTCCTCCAAGGTCAGCGCGGTCAGCGCGGTGCCCGAGGTGCGCGCCCGGATCACCGATCTGCAGCGCTCGATCGCGGCCTCCGCGGAGAGCGGCATCGTGGTCGAGGGCCGTGACATCGGCACGACCGTGCTGCCGGACGCCGACCTGAAGATCTTCCTCACCGCCTCCCCGGAGGCGCGTGCCGCCCGCCGCAGCGGTGAGCTGAAGGGCGCCGACGTGCACTCCACCCGCGAGGCCCTGATCAAGCGGGACGCGGCCGACTCCAGCCGCAAGACCTCGCCGCTCGCCAAGGCGGACGACGCGGTCGAGGTGGACACCACCGAGCTCACGCTGGTCCAGGTCATCGAGTGCGTCGTCACCCTCGTCGAGGAGAAGCGGGCCGGGAAGTGACCGACCAGCTGCCTTCACTGCGGGGCGCCGACGTCGGGCGGCGCATCGGCGTCGGCCTGATGTACGGGCTGTGGAAGCCGCGCGTGCTCGGTGCCTGGCGGGTGCCCACGACCGGCCCGGTGATCCTCGCCGTCAACCACTCCCACAACATCGACGGCCCGATGGTCATGGGCGTGGCGCCCCGGCCGACGCACTTCCTGATCAAGAAGGAGGCGTTCATCGGCCCGCTCGACCCGTTCCTGACCGGCATCGGCCAGCTCAAGGTGGACCGCGACACCACCGACCGCACGGCGATCACCCGGGCGCTCGGCGTGCTGGAGAACGGCGGCGTGCTCGGCATCTTCCCGGAAGGCACCCGGGGCGAGGGCGACTTCGCCTCGCTGCGCGCCGGGCTCGCGTACTTCGCGGTGCGCAGCGGCGCCCCGATCGTGCCGGTCGCCGTGCTGGGAAGTTCCGAGAGGCGGGGACGGTTGATAAAGGGGCTGCCTCCGCTGCGGTCCCGCGTCGACGTCGTCTTCGGGGAGCCCTTCGAGGCGGGTGACGGCAGCGGGCGCCGTACGCGCACGGCGCTGGACGAGGCGACCGGGCGCATCCAGAAGCAGCTCGCCGCCCACCTGGAAAACGCCAGGCGCTTCACCGGGCGCTAGACAACACTGAGTAGTGGATCAGCCCGTGAGACAGCGGGTACTCCACCGACCACCACGATGAACGACGAGGTACGGACTTCATGAACGACCAGACCCAGCCCGACGGCTCGGACGCGCACGAAGGCGCGCCCGAGCACGACCACGGGGCGCTCGGCGACGCCGAGTACGCGGAGTTCATGGAGCTCGCCGTGGAGGAGGGCTTCGACCTCGAGGACATCGAGGGCGCGATCGAGGCGGCCGGGCACGGCCCGCTGCCCGTCCTCGCCGTGGTCGGCCGCCCCAATGTCGGCAAGTCGACACTGGTGAACCGCGTCATCGGCCGCCGCGAGGCCGTCGTCGAGGACAAGCCCGGCGTCACCCGCGACCGGGTGACGTACGAGGCCGAGTGGGCGGGCCGCCGCTTCAAGGTCGTCGACACCGGCGGCTGGGAGCAGGACGTCCTCGGCATCGACGCCTCCGTGGCCGCCCAGGCCGAGTACGCCATCGACGCGGCCGACGCGGTGGTCTTCGTCGTCGACGCCAAGGTCGGCGCCACCGACACCGACGAGGCCGTCGTCCGGCTGCTGCGCAAGTCCGGCAAGCCGGTCGTGCTGTGCGCCAACAAGGTGGACGGCCCGAGCGGCGAGGCCGACGCGGCCTACCTGTGGTCGCTGGGCCTGGGGGAGCCGTACCCGGTCTCGGCGCTGCACGGCCGGGGCACCGGCGACATGCTCGACCAGGTCCTGGAGGTGCTGCCGGAAGCGCCGCGCGAGACGTTCGGCGGGGGCGGCATCGGCGGGCCGCGCCGCATCGCCCTGATCGGCCGCCCGAACGTCGGCAAGTCCTCGCTGCTGAACAAGGTGGCGGGCGAGGAGCGCGTCGTCGTCAACGAGCAGGCGGGCACCACCCGTGACCCGGTCGACGAGCTGATCGAACTGGGCGGCGTCACCTGGAAGTTCGTCGACACGGCGGGCATCCGCAAGCGCGTCCACCTCCAGCAGGGCGCCGACTACTACGCCTCGCTGCGCACCGCCGCCGCCGTCGAGAAGGCGGAGGTCGCGGTCATCCTCATCGACGCCTCCGAGTCCATCTCGGTGCAGGACCAGCGGATCGTCACCATGGCCGTCGAGGCGGGCCGTGCGATCGTCCTCGCCTTCAACAAGTGGGACACCCTCGACGAGGAGCGCCGCTACTACCTGGAGCGGGAGATCGAGACCGAGCTGGGCCAGGTGGCGTGGGCCCCGCGCGTCAACGTCTCGGCGCGTACCGGCCGTCACATGGAGAAGCTGGTCCCCGCGATCGAGACGGCCCTGGCGGGCTGGGAGACCCGGGTCCCGACCGGCAGGCTGAACGCGTTCCTCGGCGAGCTGGTCGCCGCCCATCCGCACCCGGTCCGGGGCGGCAAGCAGCCGCGCATCCTGTTCGGCACGCAGGCGGGCACCAAGCCGCCGCGGTTCGTGCTGTTCGCCTCCGGCTTCATCGAGGCGGGCTACCGGCGCTTCATCGAGCGCCGCCTGCGCGAGGAGTTCGGCTTCGAGGGGACGCCGATCCACATCTCGGTGCGGGTGCGCGAGAAGCGCGGCGCGAAGAAGAAGTAGCAGGTACAGCGGAAGGGCGGCCCCGGCAGGGGCCGCCCTTCCGCTGTACGGTGCTCGCTTCAGACGCCGCTTCGCCGACCCGGCGGCAGTGCGGCCGGCACGTGGTGCATCCCCGTGTCGTGCGAGCCGATGGTCCCGACGCGCTGCCACTGCGGCTGCTGTCCGGCAGCATGGCGGGCGCTCTGGGCACCCGCGCTGTAGGCACTGTACGAGCTGCTGTGCGAACCGCTGTACGAGCCCGTACTGTGCGGGATGTTCCAGAAGGCGGTGAAGCCGAATTTCTCCTCGCCGCTGCGGTCGCCGGGAAGTGCGCGGAAGGACTTGACGTACTCGGCGTAGAGCGCGTCGTAGATCGGCGTGGCCGATGGGCCGCTCTGGGAGTCCTGAGCCGAGCGTGCGGAGGGGATCGACGAGTAGGACTGGCGGCGGGGAACGTCGTATGCGTGCACGTATGTCCAAACGACCCCGCGGGTCAAGGGATGCGGGGCCGGTACGGCTTTCGCAGGGGTGCGGCCCGCGCGGGTGCCGCGCCGCTCAGGTGCCGGCCAGCGGCAGCGCCGCGGCGACCAGCTTTCCGGTCGCCGCCGCCTTGTCCAGCGCGTCCCGCAGCAGGTCCTCGCGCGGCTGGCGGCCGATCGAGCCGACCGGCGCGGCGAACATCAGCACCTGCTGGTGCTTGTTGGCGGCCGCGCGCCAGCCCTCGCTGACCTGGAGCGGCTGGTGCGCCTGCCACCAGGCCACCGGCTGGCCGCCGTTGCTGCCCGGCTGGAGCACCGCGTGCAGCCGGCCCACGGCGAGCAGCACGGACCAGCCGTGCAGCACGGGCGGTACGGCGGACAGCTCGGTCAGCGGCATGAAGCCCTGCTCGATGAGCAGCGGCAGGAAGTCGTCGCCGGAGCCCGTGGTGCCGGGCCGGGCGATGGGCGCCGTCGGCTCCACCACCAGGGCCGGGTGCAGCTCCCCGGCGATCAGCACGAGCCCGCTGGTCACGCCGAGCATCGCCTGCTCGGGCACCACCTTGTCGGGCTCCAGGTCGACGGTGTCGCCGGTGATGGACTTCACGGCGCCCCGGAGCTGTTCCTCGGTGACCTGGACGACCTGCGAGGGCAGGCAGCCGGCGTGGGCGAAGGCGAGGACGGCGGTCTCGTCACCGACGAACAGGACGGTGCTGGTGCGCTCCTGCTCGGAGTCGCCCGGAGTGCGGCAGGACGTGCAGTCGTAACTGCCCGGGGCGGTCTCTCCGGCGAGCAGGCGGTCGGCTTCTTCGTCGCCGATCTCGGCGCGTACCTCGTCGCTGACGTCGAGCATGCGCGGCACGGGTGACTCCCTCGGGGATGCGGTGCGTGGCAAGACCGGGTGGCTCCCGGCCCGTGGTCCGGGTGGGCCCCGGCTCATGAAGAAGACAACGGGTGATCTGTGGCGGGAGTCACGCCCCAGAGCGAACGGAATCGAACCATCCAGCGCACAGGGTCACGCTCGGCGCGGAATCGCGCACTCACCGTCAAGTCACCGTTCTGTAAAGGACGTTGAGGGGGTGAGGTGGCTCACATGCTGTCAGGCGGGGTGGTAGATATATCAGGAAATCAAGGAATGAAGTGGGTGTCCGGAAATAGCCGTTACCTGGGGTATCGGGGAACTGGCCTGGCATGACGGGCAACCGGTTGATGACGGCCGGTCAACCTCCTTAGATTCCTCGGCCGTGTGCAGCGAGCACCGCTCGGGTACGTCCGCCGGCCGCGTGATTCTCCGGAACCACGCGCAGCGCCACACCGGCGGACGGGGCGAGCGCGACCCACGCGCCCCATGGCGCGGTGAGTGGCGTTCCGCCTTGGGGGACCCCGAGTGCTTCGAGAGGGAACTACATGTCCGAATGTGCCGATACCACTCGCGACAACGCTCGGAAGAACCAGGTTCGTACGACGGCGGTCCTCGCCGGGGCGGCACTGCTCGCGCCCCTCGGACTGCTCGCCGCGACCGGAAACGCCGCGGCGGCTGACAGCGGAGTGTGGGACCGCATCGCCCAGTGCGAGAGCGGCGGCAACTGGCACATCAACACCGGTAACGGCTACTACGGCGGACTCCAGTTCGCCGCCTCCACCTGGCGCGCCTACGGCGGCACGGCCTACGCGCCCACCGCCGACCAGGCGAGCAAGTCCCAGCAGATCGCCGTCGCCACCAAGGTCCAGCGCGCCCAGGGCTGGGGCGCCTGGCCGACCTGCTCGGCACGCGCCGGGGCCAGCGGCGGCGCACCCGCGGCGTCCGCGGCCGACCCGGTCACCTCCGCCAAGCCCGCTCCGGCGAAGCCCTCGAAGACGCCGGCGCGTTCCACGGCACACCCCGACCGCGGCTCCTCCCGCGGCGACTACACCGTCCGCGAGGGCGACACCCTGAGCGGCGTCGCCGCCCGGCACGGGACCACCTGGCAGCACCTCTACGCCGCCAACAAGGCCGCCATCGGCGGCGATCCCGACGTGATCGTGCCCGGCCAGCGCCTCGAACTCTGACCCGTTCCCCCTCGCCGGGACACGCGGGCCCCGTCCGGCCGGCCGGACGGGGCCTCGGCGTGTCTGAGGCTCACTGTCCGAGCTCGCTCGCCTCCCCGGCGAACACGACGGCCCCGCGGCGCAGTTCGTACACCAGGACCGGCCGGTCCCGCAGGGCAGGCGGCAGGCGCTGCTCGGCGACCACCACGCACGCGTCGAGCGTGCTCAGCAGCCCGTAGGTGCGGGCCGCGACCGAGGGCGACATGCCCTGGACCGGCTCGTCGACGAGCACCACGCGCGCGCGTGCCAGCAGCGCCCGGGACAGGGCGAGCATGCGCTGCTCCCCGCCGGAGAGGGTGCCGGCCCGCCGCTCCAGCAGGGGGCGCAGCTGCGGATAGGCGTCGAGGGCCGGGCCGTGGTCCGGGGCGGCGAGTTCGAGGTTCTCGCGCACGGTGAGCGAGCCGAACACGGCCTGCCGCTCCGGCACCAGGCACAGTCCGCGCCGGGCCCGCTCGTACGCCGGTACGCGGGTCACGTCGGCGCCGTCCCACACCACGGCGCCGCCCGACAGGGGCACCGTTCCGGCCAGGGCGCGCAGGGCGGTGCTGCGGCCGGAGCCGTTGCGGCCCAGCAGCACGGTCAGGCCCGGGCCCGGGGCGGCGAGGGTGACGCCGTGCAGGGCCTCCAGCGGGCCGTAGCGCACGCGCGCGTGGCGCAGGGAGACGACGGTCATCGCCCGGCCGCCGTTCCCAGGGCGTCCAGGACGCGCTCGGGCGGGCCGGAGGCGACGATCCGGCCGGCCGTCATCACGTGCACGACGTCGGCGAGGCCGGCGACCAGGTCCAGATCGTGCTCGACGACGAGCAGGGCCGTGCCGTCGGCGGCCAGGGCCTTCAGGACCCGGGCGAGAGCGGCCACTTCGGCGGTGTCGAGGCCGGCGGCGGGCTCGTCGAGCAGCAGGACGCGCGGGGCGCCGGCGAGGGCCCGGGCCAGTTCGACGCGGCGCAGCGTCCCCGTGGGCAGCCCGGCGGCGGGCAGCGCCCGCACCGGCCCGTCCAGACCGAGCAGTCTGAGTGTTCGCTCCACGGCGCCCGGGTCGGTCACCCGGCCCTGTTCGGCGCCCACCCGCACGTTCTCGGCCACGGTCAGCGACGGGAAGACGGCCAGTTGCTGGAAGGTCCGCGCGACACCGAGCCGGGTGCGGGCGTGCGCGGGCAGGGCGGTGATGTCCCGCCCGCCGAGGCGCACCGACCCGCGCGCGGGCCGCAGCGTCCCGGCCAGACAGTGGAACAGGGTGCTCTTTCCGGCTCCGTTGGGGCCCACGACCGCGGTGATCCGCCCGGGGAAGACGTCCAGGTCGACCCCGTCGAGGGCGGTGAAGCCGCCGTAGTGGGCGTGCAGGCGGCGGGCGGTCAGGACGGGGGAGGCTGTGGTGGCCGGGCCGGTGGGTGGTCGGGGCGCCCCCGGCGGCGCTGCCGCACGCGGCGGGGAGTCCGGGGCGGGCTCGGCGGCGGCCTCGCGCGCTGCCGTGGCGGCTTGGGGGGCCGACGGGCGGCTGCCGCCTGGGCGTGCCGCGTCGGGTGAGCCGTGGCGGTCCGCCGGGGCGGGCCCGTGCGTCCCGTCCGCCGAGGCGACCGGCGGGCGGTGGGAGGCCGGGCCCGAGGGACCGCGCTCCGTGTCCCCCTCGCCGCTTCGGGGCTCGCGTCGTCCGGCCGCCCCCGTGCCCTTTGCTCCCCGCACCACGCCGGTCGCCGTCGCCCCCGTCGGCACGGGCGCCCTGCGGGCCGCCCGCGGCTCCGCCGGACGCAGCAGCCCGCGGGCCCGGGCTCCCACCGGAGTGAGGGCCGGTGCGCCGCGGCGCAGGCACAGGCGTTCCGCCGCTGTCCGCAGGGCCTCGTACGGGCCGCCGGGGAAGCGGCCCACGAGGACCGCCAGGACGCCGATCAGGGCCGCCGCCACGCCACCGCGCGTGCCCGCGTCCAGGCCGACCAGGAGGGCCGCGGCGGCGAGGGCGCCGAGGGTGCTGTCGGCGCCCAGCACCACGACCGCCGCGAACCACAGCAGACCGCGCACCGGGTCGTAGGCGGCGGGGTCGAAGGCGCGCAGGCCCATGCCGAGCATGCCGCCGCCCAGTGCGGCGAGCGCGGCGCCCGCAACGAAGGCGAGCAGCTTGAGGGACGGCACCCGGACGCCCGCCGCCTGCGCCCCCGCCTCGTGGTCCCGCATGGCCGCGAGGGCCCGGCCCGTCCGCCCCCGGCGCAGCGCGTGCGCCGCCAGCAACGCCACCGCCAGCAGGAGCAGTTCCAGGAGGTAGTACGCGCGGTCCCCTTCGAAACCCGCCGGGCGGCCCAGCGACAGGCCCGCCGTGGCGTACGGCTGGGCGAAGACGAAGCGGCTCACGCCCACGCCGACGGCGAACGTCGCCAGCGCCAGCGCCAGGCCCCGGCGGCCGATCGCCGGCCAGCCCGTGAGCAGGCCGAGCGGTGCCACCAGGACGACCGCCACCGCGAGGGCCGCCAGCTCCGGCATGTCCGGCAGGCCCGGGAAGCGGCCCGCCGCCAGCAGCGCGGTGAACAGGGCGCCCAGACCCGCGTACGCCGCCTGCCCCAGCGAGATCTGGCCGCCGCGGCCGGTGACCACCACCAGGGACAGCAGGACGACGGCCAGCGCCGGCACCTGGATCGAGGTGTGCAGGTCACGGCCTGCCAGGCCCAGCGGCAGCAGGAACAGCACGGCCGCCACGATCCACGCGCCGGGCGGCGTCGGAACCCGGGCGGTGGCCGTGCGTGGCAGCGCGTCACGCGTGCCCACACCCGGCAGGACCAGGGCCGCGACCAGCAGGGCGACGACGAACAGGTTCGTGCCGGCCGCCTGGAGCAGCGGCGCGCCCCACCCGGACGGGTGCAGCCGCGTGAGCTGGCTCTGCGCCACACCGACGCCCAGCGCCACCACCACCGCGACCGGCAGGCTCCGCATCCGCGCGGCCACCGCGACCGCCACGACCTCCATCACCAGCAGCGGCAGCCCGTACGGGTCCAGACGCACGTACGGCGCCAGCAGTACACCGGTCAGGCCCGCCGTGAAGGAGCCGAACGCCCAGCCCGCCGCCGCGACCCGGTCCGCGTCGATGCCGCCCAGCACGGCGAGCTGCCGGTCGTCGACCACGGCCCGCAGCTCCCGCCCGAAGCGCGTCCAGCGGACGACCGCCGCGACCCCGGCGGCCAGCACCAGCACCACCGCCAGCTGCCCCCACGGCTCGTCCGGCACCAGCTCCGGCGCGTCGTCCCGTGCCCCCTGCCCCCACAGCAGCGCCGCACCGCCCACCAGCAGCACGAACACCCCGATGGACGCCACCAGCGTCTGCGCCGGGTCACCGCCGAGAACCGCCAGGGGCCGGAAGACGAACCGTTCCAGTACGACACCCAGCCCCGGAGCCAGCACCAGCAGCGTCACCGCGGCCCCGAGCCACAGCGGCCAGCCCCACTCGACCACGCACTGCCGCAGCGCGTAGGCGCACACCATCGCGATCGCGCCGTGCGCGAAGTTCAGCACGCCGGTCGCCCGGTACGTCACGATCAGGCCGATCCCCGTCAGCGCCGCCGCGCTGCCGACCGCCAGGCCGGCCAGGGTGAGGTCGTACGTCAGGGAGGACATCGGCCGGGCTCAGTCGGTCTCTTCGGCGGGCTCGCAGATCGGGCACGGGCCCAGTTCGCCGCTCGCCACCAGCTTGGAGTCCACCGGAACCGCTTCCGCCTTCCCCGCGACCAGCGGGCAGTCCGCGCGGTGCCACAGCGTGCCGCCGGGCACCATCCGCAGCTCGCCGCTGACCGCGAGGGGCGCGAGGGAGGCCTGCCCGGTCTCGGCGGTCCGCTGACCGGCATCGTCGGGCCCGGCCGCCACCAGCAGGCCGTACAGCTCCTCCACGCGCGCGGCGGCGATCGAGCTCCGCCCGTGGGCCAGCAGCACCGCCCCGGAGATGATCAGCGCCGCGCCGGGGACCGTGCAGGAGGCGAGGTAGGGCAGCTGCCGTTCGGCGAAGCGCTCCCCGGAGACGCCGTACCAGCCGACGACGCACAGCACCGATCCGGCGGCCAGCGCCACCCAGCCGGCCCAGAGGACGGGATGCACGGTCCGCAGTCGGCTTGTCCGCATCGCTGGCTCCCACACGTCGGTTGTCCGGGCACGCGCCTGGCCGCCTGTTCAAGTCCGCCGATCGCTTGCACTATGCCCCTTGGAAGCTGACCCTGAAAGCACCGGGCGCACGTGGCCCGGACCGACACCCGGTGGTGAGCCAGATGGTTCTCGGCAGCGACCTCAGGCGAGGGAACGCGACACGGGGCCCACGAGCCGCGGGACGGGGTACGGCGATCACGGCCGCCCTGCTCCTGGCCCTCGCCCCGGCCCTCGCGGCATGTGGCGACGACAATGGCGGCGGCGAGGCCACGCCACCCCAACCGACCGTGGATCGGACCGCGACCGCACCTGCCAGCGCGCCGGCGGACCGTGCCGCGGCCGAGCGGGAGATCAGGCAGAACTGGGAGAAGTTCTTCGACCCGAAGACCTCGACGCAGGACAAGCAGGCCGTCCTGGAGAACGGCGACCGGATGGGCCCCGTCCTTGAGGCCTTCAGCGGTGACGAGCGCGGCGGGCAGGTCCAGGCGAAGGTCACCAAGATCGAGTTCACCTCGGCGACCGAGGCGGACGTGACGTATACGCTCACCCTGAAGGGCGCCACCGCCCTGCCGGACGCCTCCGGGACGGCCGTCGAGCAGGACGGCACCTGGAAGGTGTCCGCCAAGACGCTGTGCGCGCTGGTGCAACTGAGCGGCAATGCGTCGCCGGTCCCGGGCTGCTGAGGCCCTCGCCGCGGTGCTGCTGCTCGCCCTGAGCGCGGCCTGCGGCAGCCGGCTCCCGGAGAGCGACTTCGAGCACGACGACCGCACCCCCGCGCCCCGCGACGCCGCGCCCCTGCGGGTCGGCATCATCGCCAGCGCCACCAGCCCGGTCGGCGGCGCCGCCTTCACCGGCCCGCGCGACGGCGCCAAGGCGTGGTTCGACCGGCTCAACGCGCGCGGGGGCATCGACGGCCGCCGCGTTCAGGTACGCCTGTGCGACGACGGCGGCAGCGGCGTCGGCAACAACGAGTGCGTGCACCGCCTGGTCGAGGAGGACAAGGTGGTCGCCCTCGTCGCCACCACCGCCCTGGACTACGCGGGCGCCTCCCGCGTCTCACGCGCGCGCGTGCCCGACATCGGCGGCCAGCCCATCGGCAGCGCCTACGACACCTACCCGCACCTCTACGGCATCTACGGCAGCCTCGCGCCGCGCGACGGCACCACCGGCTGGGACGGCAAGCTCTACGGGGGCACCGAGGTCTACCGCTACTTCGCACGCGAGCACGGCGCCCGGACCGCCGCCGTCGTCTCCTACAACCAGTCCGCGTCCGCCGCCTACGCCCGGCTCGTCGAACGGGGCCTGCGCGCCGAGGGCTATGAGGTCGTCACCGAGCAGGTCGACTTCGCCCTGCCCAACTTCCGCGCCGTCGCCGCCGACCTGAAGGAGCAGGGCGCCGACCTCGTCTTCGACGCCATCGACAGCCACGGCAACGCCCGGCTGTGCCAGGCCATGGACGAGGTCGGCGCCGACGTCACCGCCAAGGTGACCAACGTGCAGAACTGGGCGTCCACCGTCGCCGACGCCTACAAGGACGCCCCGCGCTGCCGCAACGCCCTCTGGGCGACCGGCTCCAGCCGCAACTACGACGACACCGGCCACCCGGCCGTACGGGAGTTCCGCGAGGCGACGAGGGACCTGAAGACGCACTCGCAGTGGCAACTGGAGGGCTGGGCGGCCGCGCGGTGGTTCACGGACGCCGCCAAGTCCTGCGCGAGGACGGGCATCACGCGCGCGTGCGTCGACGCCTACATGAACCGCAGCGACGGGTACACCGCGGGCGGACTGCTCCGGCCCGTCGGGTTCGAGCGGCGCGCCGAGCCGCCGAGGACCAGCCGGACCTGCCTGTCGGTGGCCCGCTGGCGGGACGGCAAGGGCTGGGTCGCCCAGGGGGACATGAACCGCACCTGCTTCGACGTCCCCCAACTGGCCTACGAGCCTTGAGGACAGCGGCTGTCCGCAAGGGCTGGCAGACTCGCCCCCATGTTGGAGACCTCGGCACGCCTGCTGCGCCTGCTGTCCCTGCTCCAGGCCCACCGCGAGTGGTCCGGCCCCGACTTGGCGCAGCGGCTCGGCGTCAGTGCCCGCACCCTGCGCCGGGACGTGGACCGGCTGCGCGAACTCGGCTACCCGGTCAACGCCAGCCCCGGCACGGGCGGCGGCTACCAGCTGGGCGCGGGCGCCGAGCTGCCGCCGCTGCTCCTGGACGACGACGAGGCCGTCGCCGTGGCGATCGGGCTGCGCACGGCGGCCGGGCAGGGCATCGAGGGCATCGGCGAGACCTCGGTACGGGCCCTCGCCAAACTGGAACAGGTGCTGCCCGACCGGCTGCGCCGCCGCGTGGGTGCCCTCAACGCCTTCACCGTGCCGATGCTGCGCGGTCCCCTGCCCGACGCCGTCGACCCGGCCGTGCTGACGGAGCTCGCCCACCTCTGCCGGGACGCCGAGCGCCTGCGCTTCGAGTACCGGGGACACGACGGCACCAGCGGCCGCCGCAGTGTCGAACCGCACCGCCTGGTGTGCACCGAGCGCCGCTGGTACCTGGTCGCCTGGGACCTCGACCGGGAGGACTGGCGCACGTTCCGCGTGGACCGCATCACGCCCAGGCCGCCGCACGGCCCGAGCTTCGAGCCGCGCGAGTCGCCCGCCGAGGACCTCGCCGCCTACGTCTCCCAGGGCGTCTCCACACGCGTGTACGCCACCCACGCCGTCGTGCGGCTCCTGGCGCCCCTGGAGGAGGCCGCCGCGCACATCTCGCCCAGCGCCGGGGTGCTGGAGGCGGAGGGCCCGGACAGCTGCCTGCTGCGGTGCGGCGCCGGGAGCCTCGACGTGATGGTGATCCACGTGATGATGCTGGGCTTCGAGTTCGAGGTGCTCGAACCCGACGGGCTGATCGAGGCGATCAGGAGGACTCGGGACCGGCTTGATGGCGCTTTGGCTCGGGCTGCGCAGTCACCGCCGCGTACTGCGGATGGTGCAGGTCGAACGCCGGCGACTCCGACCGGATCCGGGGCAGCGTCGTGAAGTTGTGCCGGGGCGGCGGGCACGAAGTCGCCCACTCCAGGGAACGGCCGTAGCCCCAGGGGTCGTCGGCCTCGACCTTCTCGCCGTACTTGGCGGTCTTCCACACGTTGTAGAGGAACGGCAGCGTCGACATGCCGAGCAGGAACGCGCCGATCGTCGAGACGGTGTTGAGCGCCGTGAACCCGTCCGCGGCGAGGTAGTCCGCATACCGGCGGGGCATGCCCTCGGCGCCCAGCCAGTGCTGCACCAGGAACGTGGTGTGGAAGCCGACGAAGAGCGTCCAGAACTGGATCTTGCCGAGCCGCTCGTCGAGCATCTTCCCGGTGAACTTCGGCCACCAGAAGTAGAAGCCGGCGAAGATCGCGAAGACGACCGTGCCGAACACGACGTAGTGGAAGTGCGCCACCACGAAGTACGTGTCCGTCACGTGGAAGTCCAGCGGCGGCGACGCCAGGATCACCCCGGTCAGCCCGCCGAGCAGGAACGTCACCAGGAAGCCCGTCGCCCACAGCATCGGCGTCTCGAAGGACAGCGAGCCCTTGATCATGGTGCCGATCCAGTTGAAGAACTTCACACCGGTCGGCACCGCGATCAGGAAGGTCATGAAGGAGAAGAACGGCAGCAGTACCGCGCCCGTGGCGAACATGTGGTGCGCCCACACCACCACCGACAGGCCGGTGATCGCCATCGTCGCGCCGACCAGCGTCAGATAGCCGAACATCGGCTTGCGGCTGAAGACCGGGATGATCTCCGTGACGATGCCGAAGAACGGCAGCGCGATGATGTACACCTCGGGGTGCCCGAAGAACCAGAACAGGTGCTGCCACAGGATCGCCCCGCCGTTGGTCGCGTCGAAGATGTGCGAGCCGAACCGCCGGTCCGACTCCAGGCACAGCAGCGCCGCCGCGAGCACCGGGAACGCCATGAGGATCAGGATCGACGTGAACAGGGTGTTCCAGGTGAAGATCGGCATCCGGAACATCGTCATGCCGGGGGCGCGCATCCCGATGATGGTCGTGACGAAGTTGACCGCGCCGAGGATCGTGCCGAAGCCGGCGAGCGCCAGCCCCATGATCCACAGGTCGGCGCCGATGCCCGGCGAGCGTTCGGCGCTGTTCAGCGGGGCGTAGGCGAACCAGCCGAAGTCCGCCGGGCCCGACGGCACCAGCAGCGAGCCCAGCACGATCAGCCCGCCGAACAGGAACAGCCAGTACGAGAGCATGTTCAGCCGTGGGAAGGCGACGTCCGGCGCGCCGATCTGCAACGGCATCAGCTCGTTCGCGAAGCCCGCGAAGGTCGGCGTCGCGAACAGCAGCAGCATGATCGTGCCGTGCAGCGTGAACGCCTGGTTGAACTGCTCGTTGGTGATGATCTGCAGTCCGGGGCGGGCCAGCTCGGCGCGCATCAGCAGCGCCATCACTCCGGCGATCAGGAAGAACACGAAGGACGTGACCAGGTAGAGGTGACCGATCTTCTTGTGGTCCGTCGTGGCCAGCCAGTCGACCACCACCCGCCCGTGCTTCCTCCTCGGCACGGGCCGCGCCGTCGCCTGTTCGGTCTGCGTCCCCATCGCTCGCTCGCCCCTTCGCTCATCGCGTGCCGGGCCCGCCGAAGCCCGCGCCACACGTACCCGCGAGCTCACGCCATGGTGCTCGCGTCACCGAGCGCTCCGACAGGGGGCGTATCGGCCTCTGTGTGCCGAAGCCATGCATTTCCTGTGCGGCGGCGGCTGAGCCGGCCCGGTGCGGCGCCGGAATGGAATGGGGCCCCGAGGTCACTTCTCCCGGAACTCTCCGCTGGGCTTTTCCATGGGCTCATGTGACACGCGGAAATTGCGTTCGAATGCCTGCGGAAGGCCTAGGAAACCGCTCGTCCGTGTGACGGACAGCGTCCGAAACACCTGTCATGATCTTGTGACAGAAGTGTGACAGGGGAAGGACAGAGGCAAGGGTTACCGGCCCGGACTTCCGTGGTCGCCGGGCACGACATAGCGTGGCGGCATGGCACCGATTCCGACACCTTCCGCGGAACCCGACGACAGCCCGGACACCTATGTCGGCCTGGAGGCCGGCCGGGCCGAACACCTCGCGCGTGAGCGCGGCTGGTCGACGGTGCGCTCGCTGCCGCCGGGGGCGATCATCACCATGGAGTACCGCGTGGGCCGACTGAACTTCGAGGTGAAGGGCGGCCGGGTGGCGCGGGCCTGGAAGGGCTGAGACACCGCGAAGGCCCCGGTTCCGCTGAGGAACCGGGGCCTTCGCCGTGCGGGACGGGGTGTGCGCACCGCCTCCCGCCGTCCGTCCTGGTCAGCCGCCCGTCAGGGGCGGGCCGAGGAGGCCGAGCCGCGGGGGTGCCGCTCCGTGTGCGGCGGGCGGCGGCTGCCCGCGGGGGTGATCGGCGTGCGCTCCGAGCGGGCCGTGTGCGGTCCCGGCGCCAGGTAGACCGGGGCCCGGGGCGAGCGGGCCGCGACGTCGTCCCGGTCGGCGGGCAGCGGCGTGACCACCACGGGCGGCGCGCTGACCGGGGCGGCAGTCGACGCCGTACGGCTCCGGCGGGCCCGCCAGCGGTCGCGCAGATCGAAGATCCTGGCCTCGGAACGGGCGATCAGCGGCTCGAACCACGGCAGGGCGAGCAGGATCAGCAGACCCGCGGCCCAGCCCAGCAGCACATCGCTCAGCCAGTGCGTACCGAGGTAGACGGTGGCCATCCCGACACCGAGCGAGGTCACCGCGGACACGGCGGACAGCCAGCGGCGCGCTCTCGGGGTGGAGGCCATGTAGGCCAGGATTCCCCAGGTCACCACGGCGTTGGCGGTGTGACCGCTCGGAAATATATCGCCGCCGCGCCACATCTCGTTCGAACCGATCACGGTCGCGTAGTGCGGTCCCAGCCGGCCCATGCCGTACTTGGCGGCGCCGACCGTGATGTTCAGCAGGAGCAGCGAGACGCCGAGGGCGAGCAGCGGGCGCAGGGTGTGCTGCCGCCAGGAGCGCCAGCCCAGCCAGGCCGCGACCATCACCGCGGTCGGACCGCGCTGGCCGAGCACCACGTAGTAGTCGACGAACCAGTGGATCTCCGACCACTGCTGGTACGGCCGGAAGAACATGACCTGCCAGTCGAGCCGGACGAGCCAGGACGTGATGATCACGGCCCACACGATCGCGCCGTAGAAGGCCAGGGTCGCCGCGAGGAGCACGACGCGGTGCCTGCTCATCTTCGGCACATCGATGTGGGCCGGTCGTTCCGGCTCACGGTCCAGCCGGGCGAACACCCGGTCCAGACGGGTGAGCTTCGGTTCGGTACGCACCCAATCGACGTTACAGCGAGTGAGCTCGGATCCCCGTCGAATCAACGGCTTTGTGATGACGATGTGATGTGGGATTCCTCTCAGGAGGAGGTTTATTTCCAGCGAATCCGTAATCGCCGGGGCCTGCGGCCTTCAATTCCTTTGATCATTTCGGATGGCGGTTTTATTGCACTTTTGAATTCGTTCACCGGAGCATCGTGCGTAATTCTCCCGGCGCTCACAGCGGGTCAGGGCGGACCCGAGCCGTTCAGCCAGAACGCCCCGTACACCGCAGAGGCGACCGCGACCGGCCCGAGCACCAGCGCTGACCTGCGCATACGCAGCCGGGCCAGGGCCAGGGCGAGGGGCAGCAGCAGCGGGAAGGCGGGCATCAGCAGGCGCGGTTTCGAGCCGAAGTAGCTCGACGCGCACAGGCCGAGCGCGGTGACGACTCCGGTGTAGACCAGCAGCGGGAGCGGCTGGCGCTGACGTACGCCGACCAGATACAGCCAAACGACTGACACGACCCCGGCGATCAGCCCGGCACCGGCCAGGGCCGAGGGGAACGACGTGAACTTTTCGGCGACGAACCGGGCGAAGGCGTACCCCCCGTCGAACCCGTTGCGCCATCCCGCCTGGACGTCGAGATAGCCGAGCGGACCCTTGCCGGTGCGGTGGCCGACCCACAGCACGTATCCCGCGGTGCCGAGGGGGGCGAGCAGCATGCCGAGGACACGGCGGGTGCGCGGCACGGGGCCGTCGGCGTGACCCGCGCGCCGCTCCCGTGCGGAAGGACCCGCGCGCCGCTCCCGTGCGAAGGAGGCGATGCCCGCCACCCACACGGCGGCCACCACGGCGATCCCGACCGGGCGGGTCAGCCCCGCCAGCAGGGCCAGCGTGCCCGCGGTCACCCAGCGGCCGGTCAGAACCGCGTACAGCGACCACGCGGCGAGCGCCGTGAACAGCGACTCGCTGTACGCCATCGACTGCACGATCCCGACCGGGAGCACCGCCCACAGCAGCACCGCGCACACCCCGGCCCGGCGTCCGTACACATGGTCCGCGACCGCGAAGACCCCCCAGGCCGCGGCGAGGGAGGCGAACAGGCTGACGAGGAAACCGCCGTCCGCGTACGACAGCGGGGACACCGCCGCCACCAGCCGCTCCAGCCAGGGCAGCAGCGGGAAGAACGCGAGGTTGGAGTGCACGTCCCCGTTCGCCAGACGCACCTCGTAGCCGTAGCCGAGTTCGGCGACCCTGGTGTACCAGAGCGCGTCCCAGCGAGCGGTCAGCAGCGTGTACGCGCTCTTGTCGCGCGTCGCGCTCCACAAGGCCAGGGCGAGGAGGCCCAGGGCGCGGACGGCCGCGTACCCGAGGAGCGCCGGGGCCGCCCGGCGCAGCGCCCCGGCGCGGGACGGGGCCGCGCGCGTCTCAAGATCGGTCACGGGCCCGATTATCGACCCGGGCCGGAACCGGCCGGCCGCCCGGGGCGTGGACGACGGTGGGGGGAGTGGCGTACGCCACATCTTTCCGCCGGACGGGTGAGAGGTCCGCCACTCGGCTCCCGCGCGGACTCGCGTACTCTGACGTGTCACTCGCTTTTCGTTTGCGCGGGCCGGAGACCACCGCTCCTCTCCGGCCGAGTCGCGGGGGCGTCCCCCACCCCGTGAGCCCGCCGATCGCGAGGGAACATCTGGGAGGTACGTACATGTCCGGGACGACCACGGCCGCTGCGCTGCGCCGTCGGGCGGCCGGGGCCGGTGCCAACCGCTGGGTGGTTCTCGTCGTCCTCTGCGTCAGCCTGCTGCTGGTCGCCGTCGACGCCACCGTGCTGCACGTGGCGGTCCCCGCTGTCACCGAGGACCTGAAGCCCGGCGGGATAGAGCTGCTCTGGATCGTCGACGTCTACCCGCTGGTCTGCGCCTCGCTGCTGATCCTGTTCGGCACGCTGGGCGACCGCGTCGGCCGCAGAAGGGTCCTGCTCCTCGGGTACGCGCTGTTCGGCGTCGCCTCCGGTCTGGCGGCCCTGGCGGACAACGCCCAGGTACTGATCGTGGCGCGGGCGCTGCTCGGCGTGGGCGGCGCGATGATCATGCCGGCGACCCTGTCGATCCTGCGGCAGGTCTTCCCGGACCGGCGCGAGCGGGCGCTCGCGATCGGCATCTGGAGCGCCGTGGCCGCGGTGGGCGCGGCGGTCGGACCGCTGCTCGGCGGCTTCCTGCTGGAGCACTTCTGGTGGGGCTCGGTGTTCCTCGTCAACATCCCGTTGATGCTGGTCAGTCTCCCGGTGGGGCGACTTCTGCTGCCCGAGTCGAAGGGTGACGGCGAAGGGCCCTGGGACGTGGTCGGCGCGCTGATGGCGGCCATCGGACTGTTCGGGGTGGTGCTGGGCGTCAAGCGGCTCGGCGGCGGGGAGTCGGTGGGGAGCCTGCTCACCGTGCCGCCGCTGGTCGTGGGCGCGGCGCTGCTGGCCGCCTTCGTGCGGCGGCAGCGGCGGCGGGCGCAGCCGCTGGTCGACCTCAAGATGTTCGCGCGGCCGGCGTTCAGCACGTCCGTCGGGTGCATCGTGCTGGCGATGCTCGCGCTGGTCGGACTCGAACTGATCGCCGCGCAGTACCTCCAGCTGGTGCTCGGCCTGTCGCCGCTGGAGACGGGGCTGCGGCTGCTGCCGCTGACGTTCGCCGCGATGGCGGCCGGGCTGGCCGGGGCGCGGATGCTGCGGCGGCTCGGGCCGCGGTGGATGGTGTGCTTCGGGTTCTGTCTGACGGCGTTCGCGGTGGTGCTGCTGACGGCGCTGGGCCGGACGGACGACTGCGCGCTGATGCTGACCGGGTTCGTGCTGCTGGGCTTCGGGCTGGAGACGACGCTGTTCGGGGCGTACGAGTCGATGCTGAGCGAGGCGCCGCAGGAGCAGGCGGGAGGCGCGGCGGCGATCGGGGAGACGTCGTACCAGCTGGGGGCGGGGATCGGGATCGCACTGCTCGGCACGGTGATGAACGCGGCGTACGCGCCCGGGCTGTCGGACGTGCCGGGCGTTCCTGCGTCGGCGTCCGCCTCGGCGGGGCATTCGCTGGGGGAGGCGTACGAGGTCGCTGCGCAGCTGGGCGGGACGGCGGGTGTTGCTCTGCGGCATGCCGCCCGGGATGCGTTCGTGCACGGGCTGCATGTGACGTTGCTGGTGAGTGCGGGGTTGTTGCTGCTCGGGGCGGTGATGGCGTTGCGGTTGCCGCGGGTCATGCAGTGTGAGGGCGCTGGTGAGGTGGAGTTGCCAGCGCCCAGGGACGCTGCGGAGTCGCGCGTCTCGGTGTGACGTCCTTTGCCCACCCACGCGCCAACCGTATCTGCCGGTCGAGGGGTGGAGGTCGCCTGTGGGGGTGGGGCGCCGGTGGCGGCTTGCGGTAGTCGGGGTGGCGGCACGGGCTGTTTGGCGGGCGTGGCGGGCGGCCACGGGCTGCCGTGGCGCGGAGCGGCTGCCGCCGGGCTGTGCGCGTAGCGGGCGGACGTCCGCGCTGCGCAGGGAGCAGTCGCCGACCTCCGCCGACGTCGTCGGACGCCGTCGGCGATGGCATCGGCTGGACGCGGTTGCCTGCTGGGGGGGGACTGAGGGCGGGGCGGCTGGAGCTGTGGCGACTGGTTCGCCCGCGTCGGCGCGAGGCAGCTACGGGTGGTGCGTGGGTGGGTGGACACCGTAGCGTCTTGGCTAGCGGTGCTAGTTAAAGAGTTTCGGAGGGTTCCCCCATGTCCGAGTCGTCCAAGCTTCCTTCCTTCGACCCCACCGACCCCCTCGGCCTCGACGACCTCCTGGAGCCGGAGGATCTCGGGATCAGGGACACCGTGCGGGCCTGGGCCGCGGACCGGGTGCTGCCGTACGTCGCCGAGTGGTACGAGAAGGGGGAGCTGCCCGGGATCCGGGAGCTGGCCCGGGATCTGGGGAGCATCGGTGCCCTTGGGATGTCCCTGGAGGGGTACGGCTGCGCCGGCGCGTCCGCCGTGCAGTACGGGCTCGCCTGCCTGGAGCTGGAGGCCGCCGACTCCGGGATCCGGTCCCTCGTCTCCGTGCAGGGCTCCCTCGCCATGTACGCCGTCCACCGGTTCGGCAGTGAGGCACAGAGGCAGCAGTGGCTGCCCCGGATGGCCTCCGGCGAGGTCATCGGCTGCTTCGGGCTGACCGAGCCGGACCACGGATCCGACCCGGCCTCCATGCGGACGTACGCCAAGCGCGACGGCACCGACTGGATCCTCAACGGCCGCAAGATGTGGATCACCAACGGATCGGTCGCCGGCGTCGCCGTCGTGTGGGCGCAGACCGAGGACGGGATCCGCGGATTCGCCGTGCCGACGGACAGCGCCGGGTTCTCCGCCCCCGAGATCAAGCACAAGTGGTCCCTCAGGGCCTCCGTCACCAGCGAACTCGTCCTCGACGACGTACGGTTGCCCGCCGACGCCGTACTGCCGGAGGTCACCGGCCTGCGCGGACCGCTCAGCTGTCTGTCGCACGCCCGGTACGGAATCGTCTGGGGCGCCATGGGCGCGGCCCGCAGCAGTTTCGAGGCCGCGGTCGACTACGCGAAGTCGCGGGAGCAGTTCGGGCGGCCCATCGGCGGCTTCCAGCTCACCCAGGCCAAACTCGCCGACATGGCGGTCGAACTGCACAAGGGAATTCTGCTCGCCCATCATCTGGGGCGGCGTATGGACGCCGGCCGCCTGCGTCCCGAGCAGGTCAGCTTCGGCAAGCTCAACAACGTTCGAGAAGCGATCGAGATCTGCCGCACGGCCCGCACCATTCTCGGGGCCAACGGGATCTCGCTCGAATACCCCGTGATGCGGCACGCGACCAACCTCGAGTCGGTGCTCACCTACGAGGGCACCGTCGAGATGCACCAGCTCGTGCTGGGCAAGGCGCTCACCGGGCTCGACGCCTTCCGGTAGACCCCGTCCGGTGAACCCTGCGCGGGGGCAGGGCCGGTGAGCGGCCCTGCCTCAGCTCTGGTTGAAGAAGCCGTCCGTGCGGTGCGCGGCCGGGTCGCCGTTCACGATCTCCGTGTTGGCCGGGGTCAGCAGGAACACGCGGGTCGACACCCGCTCGATCGAACCGCGCAGACCGAAGATCAGCCCGGCCGCGAAGTCGACCACGCGCTTGGCGTCGCCGGCGTCCATGGCCGTGAGGTTCATGATGACCGGCACACCCTCGCGGAACAGCTCGCCGATGGCGCGCGCGTCCCGGAAGCTGTCCGGGGTCACCGTGCCGATGCGGCGGCCCTTCTCCTCGGCGACGTCCGAGGCCACCTTGACGCGCGGATCGGTGACCCAGGCCTCCCCGGGCTCGGTCCCGTCGGAGTAGTCGTCGTCGTAGTAACGCTCGTCTTCGTTGTCGTCGACGAGGCCAAGCCAGGCACTTGCCTTGCGTACCGATCCCATGGACGCCTCCTCTCACAGCGGTCTTTCTGCTTTCCGCATCCCTATGGTCGTCCATGATGCGGATGGCGCGCCAAGTGGATAGACGCCGCACGGGGGGTTTGTGACGGTACTGGTGCACAGCGAATCCGTCGAGAGTCCGTGTTTCCCAAGGGTCTTGCCGTAAACGGCTGCTGACTGTGAGTGAAATATGATTCTTCGCGGCGTACGGGTGATGAGCGGTGCGTACGGGTGAACGCGATGGCCGATATCATGCGGCGCCAAACGTCGTACGGAGCACGGGGGGGATGTCGTGTTCGGAATGGTCAGGCCCTGTCGGCACCGGCTCGGTGAGAGCCTCACGGCCCAGTGGATGGCGCATTTGTGTGGGCTGTGTCTCGCATTGCGCGGGGACCACGGGCAGCTCGCGCGCATCGTGACGAACTATGACGGGCTTCTCGTCTCCGTGTTGACGGAGGCTCAGGTGGAGCGGACGCCCGGCACGTCGAGTGGTGTGGGGCGGCGTACGGCGGGGCCGTGCCCGCTGCGCGGGATGCGCACCGCGTCCGTCGCGCACGGTGAGGGAGCGCGGCTCGCGGCGGCCGTGTCGCTGGTGCTCGCCTCCGCCAAGGTGCGCGACCACGTCGCCGACGGCGACGGACTGCTGGCCCGCGCGCCGCTCGCGCGCGCCGCGCGCCGGGTCGCCGCGGGCTGGGACAGCGCCGGGGCGCGCACCGGCTCCGCCGTCGGGTTCGACACGGCCGTCCTGGTCGACGCCGTGGACCGGCAGGGCGGCATCGAGGCGCTCGCCGGGCCCGGCACGCCGATCCTCACGGTCACCGAACCGACCGAGACCGCGACCGCCGCCGCCTTCGCGCACACGGCGGTCCTCGCCGGCCGGCCGCACAACGCCGGGCCGCTCGCCGAGGCCGGACGGCTCTTCGGACGGCTGGCCCACCTGCTGGACGCCGTGGAGGACCTGCACGCTGACGCCGCGTCAGGCGCCTGGAACCCGATCGCCGCGACCGGCACCTCCCTCGCGCAGGCCCGGCGGCTCGCCGACGACGCGGTGCACGGGGTGCGGCTCGCGCTGCGCGAGGCCGAGTTCACCGACGCGAAGCTCGTGCATCTGCTGCTCGTGCACGAACTGCGGCGCTCGGTGGACCGGGCGTTCGGCACGGTGCCGGTGTGCGCGTCACACCAGGGCGGACCGTACGGGCAGCAGCCGCCTCAGGGTCCGTACGCCCAGGGGCCGCACGGTGCTCCGCAGAACCCGTACGCGGCCGGTGGCGGAAACCCGTACGCCGGTGGGGGAGGAGGGTACGGCGGCGGTGGTTTCGGTGGCGGCGCGCCGGTGCCCCAGCCGCCCCGGGGCCGGCGCGGGTTCTGGGCGGGCTGCGGGATGTTCTGGCTGCTGTGCTGCACCTGCAAGCTGTGCTGCGCCAAGGAGTATGAGGGGCCGTGGTCCCGGAAGAAGCGCGAGGGCTGCTGCCGGGATTGCGACTGCGACGGGTGCGACTGCTGCTGCCCCTGAGGCGGCTGACCCGTCCCGTATCCGTCGCGCGCTGCTGACCGCCGGGGCGCGTTCGCCCGCCCTTTCGCGGCTTCGTGACAGCCCTTCAAAAGGGCGCGGCCGAAAGGCCCTCTTGCGCCTACCGTCCGTTCGGCCGAATACTCCCACCAGCGCTTGTCAGGGGCACGGCGGGTTCGGAATCCGAACAAGCCGGTCCCGGACTGCGCCTCACGGGCCCAAACCCCACGAGGGCCCCCTACTTCCTTTGTGGAGGAACGAGAAGTGAGGATCAAGCGCACCACCCCCCGCAGCGGCTTTTCGAGACGGACACGGCTGATCGCCGTTTCCACCGGCCTCGTCGCCGCCGCCGCGATCGCGATCCCCAGCGCGAACGCGTCCGACACCCCCGCCACCTTCAGCGCCACCGAGCTCAAGAGTGCCAGCGGCTCGATCCTGAAGGCCGACATCCCGGGCACCGCCTGGGCCGTCGACAGCAAGACCAACCGCGTGCTCGTGACCGTCGACAGCACGGTCACCCAGGCCGAGATAGCGAAGATCAAGCAGCAGGCCGGCGCCAACGCCGACGCGCTCACGATCAAGCGCACCCCCGGCAAGTTCAACAAGCTGATCCAGGGCGGCGACGCCATCTATGCGAGTAGCTGGCGCTGCTCCCTCGGCTTCAATGTCCGCAACAGCAGTGGCCAGCAGTTCTTCCTGACCGCCGGTCACTGCACCGACGGCGCGGGCACCTGGTACTCCAACTCCGGCCGCACCACGGTCATCGGCTCGACCGCCGGCTCCAGCTTCCCGGGCAACGACTACGGCCTCGTCCGCTACAGCGGCTCCGTCAGCCGTCCCGGCACCGCGAACGGCGTGGACATCACGCGCGCGGCCACCCCGAGCGTGGGCACCACCGTCATCCGCGACGGCTCCACGACCGGTACGCACAGCGGCCGTGTCACCGCCCTCAACGCCACCGTCAACTACGGCGGCGGGGACATCGTCTCCGGCCTCATCCAGACCACCGTCTGCGCCGAGCCCGGTGACTCCGGCGGTTCGCTCTACGGCAGCAACGGTGTCGCGTACGGTCTGACCTCCGGCGGCAGCGGCAACTGCTCCTCCGGTGGTACGACGTTCTTCCAGCCCGTCACGGAGGCCCTGAGCGCCTACGGGGTCAGCGTGTACTAGACCGGTCGGTCCCGGTCGGTAGCAGGCTGAGTTCTGTACCCCCGCACGCATTGCGTGCGGGGGTTTCCCTTTTTCGGTGGGCTGTTGTCTTTTCGGTGGGGTTGTCGTGGGCTGACCGGGCAGACGGTTTTCAGCCACGGTCAGACGTCACAGAGTGGGCACACATTACTCACGCGTAATGTTTGCAGTGTGAACGCGCGTGAAGCGGGTGTGAGTTGGGTCCGATTTGACCGTGGACGGTCAAAATGGGAGGGCGTGCGATCCGCAATCTACGCGCGTCCTGAACTCGACCTTGTGTGCTCCCCGTTGTCCTCGGAATAGTGGGCGCTCGTCAACAAAGCCTTCCGGTTCGCGAGGTCCCCACAACCTCTCGGGCCGACCCCCCCACAGGAGGACGTGAGTTGAAGCACCGACGCATACCCAAGCGACGTGCAGCCGTGGCAGGTGCGGGTATCGCCGCACTGGTCGCCGCGGGAGTCACCTTCCAGACTGCGAACGCGAGCGAGACCCCGGAGGCCTCCGCGCCCCAGACCCTGTCGGTCACGGCGGCCGGAAAGCTCGCCTCGACGCTGGCCGAGGACCTGGGCGCCGACGCGGCGGGCACGTACTACGACACGAAGAGCAAGAACCTCGTGGTGAACGTGCTCGACGAGGCCGCGGCCAAGGCCGTCGAGAAGGCCGGAGCCAAGGCGAGAGTCGTGGCGAACTCTCTCGCCGAACTGAAGAGCGCCCGCGGCACGCTGAAGCAGGACGCGACGATTCCGGGCACCTCCTGGGTGACCGACCCGACCACCAACAAGATCGTCGTCACCGCCGACCGTACGGTGTCCAAGGCCGAGTGGGCCAAGCTGACGAAGGTCGTCGACGGGCTCGGTGCGAAGGCCGAACTCAAGCGGACGAAGGGCGAGTACAAGCCCTTCATCGCCGGTGGCGACGCGATCACCGGTGGCAGTGGCCGCTGCTCGCTCGGCTTCAACGTGGTCAAGGGCGGCGAGCCGTTCTTCCTGACCGCCGGGCACTGCACCGAGGGCATCTCGACGTGGTCGGACTCCAGCGGCAAGGAGATCGGCACCAACGCGGACTCCAGCTTCCCGGGTGACGACTACGGGCTGGTCAAGTACACCGCGGATGTGGCTCACCCGAGCGAGGTGAACCTCTACAACGGCTCCACGCAGAAGATCACGGGTGCCGCCGAGGCGACGGTCGGCATGGAGGTCACGCGGAGCGGTTCGACGACGCAGGTGCACGACGGGAAGGTCACGGGGCTGGACGCCACCGTGAACTACGGCAACGGCGACATCGTGAACGGTCTGATCCAGACCGACGTGTGCGCGGAGCCCGGTGACAGTGGTGGCTCGCTCTTCTCGGGCAGCAACGCGATCGGGCTGACGTCCGGTGGTAGCGGTGACTGCACGTCCGGTGGGGAGACGTTCTTCCAGCCTGTGACGGAGGCGCTGTCGGCTACCGGGACCGAGATCGGCTGAGTTCCGGGTTCTGGGTTTGTGAAGTCCCGTGAAGTCCCGCCCCTTGTGTGAGGGGCGGGGCTTTCGCGTGTGCCTCCGGCGGTTGAGCGGGGTGCCGCCTGCCTCCGGCGGTTGAGCGGGGTGCCTGCGGCGGCCTGTTCGGGTTCGGTGGGGGTGCGCGCCTTGGCCTACGCGGCGGTGGTGGGTCGGGCCGCGTCGGGGGGTGTCCGTCCTCGGAACGGCGCGTGGGGTCGGACGCCGACTGACTCGTCGACCAGGTGCCGGCGCTCAGGGCGCCGCCTGCGCTCGGGTTGCCCAGGATCACCGCCAGCAGGATGACCAGGCCGATGCCGATCGTGCCGAAGGTGCCCTGGAGGGCCAGGGTGGGCCGCGCCCACGGCGAAGATGATCAAGGTGCCCAGGCCCCAGAGGGCTGCTGTGCTGCCGGGGAGGGCGTCCAGGATCGGGCCGGCGATGAGGGCTCGCCGAGGCCGCCGAGGATCGCGACCAGGGCCATGACCGCGAGGCGGATCGCGGCGCGCTGGGGGTTCGACGGCTTGGCTCCGGTGCTGATGGCCAGGGCCGCGGTGCCCAGGTAGCCGCCCACGCACCAGCCGACCACCTGTGCGGCATGCCGCCACGGTCGGGGGCGGTGCGGTGTTTCCGCAGGTGGGGCGGGGTCGAACGGATGTCGCACATACATTCGAGAATTGGTCTATGGTGGGGGTGGGATAGCTGGGAACAGATGTTCGAGATCCGGTGTGGTTCACGAGTGCGGGAGGTGCGTGTGCCGGGGTTCACGCATCTGCACACCGTCTCCGGGTTCTCGTTGCGGTATGGAGCCTCGCACCCGGAACGGCTGGCCGAGCGTGCCTCCGAGCGGGGCATGGATGCCCTGGCTCTCACTGATCGCGACACGCTCGCCGGTGCCGTCCGGTTCGCGAAGGCCTGCGCGAAGGCGGGGGTCCGTCCGGTGTTCGGGGCGGATCTATCGGTGGCGGGAGCGGAGCCCCCTGAGCCCGGGGCGGGGCGGGGGCGGCGCCGGACTCCTGTGCGCGGTGGCGCCTTCGTCGACGAGTCCGCCCCCCGGGTGACCTTTCTCGCCCGGGACGGTGCCCGTGGGTGGGCCGGGCTGTGCCGGCTCGTCTCGGCGGCGCATGAGGGGGAGGGGCCGCCCCTGCTGCCCTGGGAGCGCAATCATGCCGAGGGTGTGACCGTGCTGCTCGGGCCTGACTCGGATGTGGGGCGTGCCTTGGCCGCCGGGCGTCCCGACCGTGCGGCGCGGCTGCTCGTGCCCTGGCGGGAGGTCTACGGCGACGCCCTGCGGCTGGAGGCCGTCTGGCATGGCCGGAAAGGTACGGGGCCCGGCTCCCTGCGACTGGCCGCCCGGACCGTCGGGTTCGCCGCCGAGCAGCGGATCCGGCCCGTGCTCAGCAACGCCGTACGGTACGCCGACCCGGGGCTGGGGCCGGTCGCCGACGTGCTGGACGCCGCGCGCCGGCTGGTGCCCGTCGACCCGACCAAGGAGCTGGACTCCGGCGAGGCCTGGCTCAAGGGCGCGGGGGCCATGCTCGGGGTGGCGGAGCGGATCGTGGAGGCCGCCGGGTTCCGACGGGACACCGCTCATCGGCTCGTGGAGCAGACCGAGGTCACGGCCGCCGAGTGCCTGGTCGATCCCGAGGGCGACCTCGGGATCGGTACCGTCCACTTCCCCGAGCCGCATCTGGTCGGCGCCGGCCGCCGTACCGCCCAGCGGACGCTGGCCTCGCGGGCGGCGGCGGGGATGGTGCTGCGCGGGTACGACCGGCGGCGGGAGTACTGGGAGCGGATGCACCACGAGCTGGACATCATCGCCCACCACGGCTTCGCCTCCTACTTCCTGACCGTGGCCCAAGTGGTCGACGACGTACGGGAGATGGGCATCCGGGTCGCCGCCCGGGGCTCCGGTGCGGGGTCGCTCGTCAACCATCTGCTCGGGATCGCGAACGCCGATCCGATCGAGCACCGGCTGCTGATGGAGCGGTTCCTGTCGAAGGAGCGGGTCGTGCTGCCCGACATCGACATCGACGTGGAGTCCGCGCGCCGGCTGGAGGTCTACCGCGCGATCATCGACCGGTTCGGCACCGAGCGGGTCGCGACGGTCGCGATGCCGGAGACGTATCGCGTGCGGCATGCGATCCGCGACGTGGGGGCGGCGCTGTCCATGGATCCGGCCGAGATCGACCGGGTCGCCAAGTCCTTTCCGCACATCCGGGCGCGGGACGCCCGTGCGGCCCTGGAGGAACTGCCCGAACTGCGGGCGCTGGCGGGGGAGAAGGAGAGGTACGGGAGGCTGTGGGAGCTGGTCGAGGCGCTGGACGCGCTGCCGCGCGGGGTGGCCATGCACCCGTGCGGGGTGCTGCTGTCCGACGCCTCCCTGCTGGCGCGTACGCCGGTCATGCCGACCAGCGGCGAGGGCTTTCCGATGTCGCAGTTCGACAAGGACGACGTCGAGGACCTCGGGCTGCTGAAGCTGGATGTGCTGGGGGTGCGGATGCAGTCGGCCATGGCGCACGCGGTGGCGGAAGTGGAGCGGGTGTCGGGGGTCAGGGTCGATCTGGACGCGCTGCCGCCGGGGGATCCGGAGACGTACCGGCTGATCCGGTCCACCGAGACGCTCGGCTGCTTCCAGATCGAGTCGCCGGGACAGCGGGACCTGGTCGGGCGGCTCCAGCCGGCCGGCTTCCACGATCTCGTCGTCGACATCTCGCTGTTCCGGCCCGGGCCCGTATTGTTTCCGCACTCACTGTGTCCCGCACTGGTCGTGTCTCTTTGCGACGAAATTACGTCGCGGGCCGAGTCCCAGCCGTTCAGTCAAGAATGTTGCTCTGGAGTAGCAGGAGCTTGCCTACGTCGAGATGGCCTTCCGGTTCACCGAAACCGTGCTGCTCGGTTTCGACATCATTGCCGTACACGACCGAGTCAAGTGATAGCGACGTCTGGCCGCATGTGATGAACGCAAGGAACGCGTGGGTGGCGCTGCGGGCGCGGTAAGTAGGCAACTGAACATGTCTTCAGGCTCACTCGACCGTAACGGCGGTCTGAGCGGGTGCGGATCTGGTCGAAGGCTTGCGGGAGTCCGCCCAATTGGGCTCGGAAGTGGGTTAGGCGCGCTGTCTGATGTTCGGTTCCGGCAGCACGGAGGTGATGAGGTCCGCGAGGTACGGCATGTGGTCGTCGAGGAAAAAGTGGCCCCCTGCCAACACGTGGAAAGAGAAAGCAGCCTGTGTTTCGCTCCCCCAGGCTCGCGCGGCCTCGACCGTGACACCTGGGTCCTTGTCACCGGTCAGGACCGTTATCGGGCAGTCGAGCGGGGGCGCGCTCCGGTAGATGTAATCTTCCACGATCCGGTAGTCGGCGCGTACTGGTGGAAGGGCGAGGCGCAGGAGATCGGGGGAGGACAGCAGTTCGTCTGCCGTTCCGGACAACTGCCTTATGTCCTCGATGAGTTCGGAGTCAGACATCTCGCCCACTGGCTTCCTCCTGGCGGGCCACTGCGGCAGCGAGGGGCCGCGTCGACCGGAGACGAACAGAGCGGCGGGCGGCTGTCCCTCGGCCGCCAGGCGTCGCGCAGCCTCGAATGCCAGGAGCGCGCCCATGCTGTGCCCGAACAGGATCGTCGGCGTCCCATCGACGGGCGCCGGAAGTGCGGCGAGTGCGGCTGCGACCATCTCTTCGGCTCGCTCGGCGAATGGCTCTCCGAACCGCTCCTGGCGGCCTGGGTACTGCACGATCAGTGGCTCTATGGCGCCAGCAACGGCGGCCGAGAGCGCGTGGTAAGCGCTAGCCGAGCCGCCTGCGTGTGGAAAACAGAGCAGGCGGCTTCCAGCATTGGGTGCGGAATGAAAGCGACGTATCCAGTCGCTCACGAGTGTGTCCTCCCTTTTCGGGTCGCGGTTCGTGCTCTCTGTCGCGCAGCCACTCGAGTTCAGTTGGGCCAGGCGGCGAATGGTGGTGTTCCTGTCACATTGCGGTTAGGGAGACGGATAGTTGCTCAGGGCCATTGACGACGATGGAGCTCAGCAGAGTCGGCTCGCCGTCGAGCTCTACGTTGATCGACTGAGTAAGCAACTCGTTGTAGAGATGGCGTAGTTCGACGCGAGCGAGCATGCTACCGATGCAGAAATGCTCCCCGAAGCCCAGGGCCAGGTGGCGGTTGGGGTTGCGGCGGATGTCGAAGCGATCGGGATCGGGGAATACTGCCTCGTCGCGGTTGGCCGAGGGCAGCCAGAATGTGACGCGGTCGCCGGCGGCTATCTGGTGTCCGCGGATCTCCACCGGCCGGGTCGCGGTGCGCATGATGTGCGTCGCGGTCGAGGTCCAGCGCAGTACCTCCTCGACCGCGGAGGGCAACAGGGCCGGGTCCTGTCTGAGGTCCTGCCATTGGCCGGGGTGGCGCAAGAACGCCAGCATGCCCCCGGACGCTGCGATGCGGGTGTTCTCGGTGCCGCCGACGAGAAGGTTGTTGCAGTTGAGGATCACGTCGTCCGGGGTGAGCGGCTCGCCGTCGACCTCGGCCGTGGCGAGGATGCTCACCAGGTCGTCCGAGGGGTTCTTCGCCTTGTCCGTCCGCAGAGTGTCGAAATACCCCAGGATGTCCAGGTGTGCGAGGCGCTGCGTCAACGGGTCACCGGCCCCGAAGGCATCACTGGTCAGCGTGAACAGTCGTTCCCAGTCGGCACCGGGGATCCCCATCATCTTGCAGATCACATAGAGCGGGACGCGGGCGGCGACGTCCGCCACGAAGTCGCAGGTGCCCCGTTCGAGAGCCTCGCCCACCACACGCCGCGCCACCCCCTGGATGTCCTGCTCGATGGCGCGTACCGAACGGACCGAGAACCACTCGTCGACGAGCCCGCGCAGCTGTTTGTGTCGTGGCGCGTCGGTCAGCGCGAGGGTGCGCCCGCCGCCGGGGTCGGCGCCGTGGCTGTCGGGGCGCAGCAGAATCCCCTGGGCAGAGCTGAAAGTGGCCGCGTCCCGGTAGGCGGTGCGCACGTCGTCGTACGTCGTCAGGGCCCAGAAGCCGGGGAGGTCGGTCGGCTCGTGCCAGTACACGGGCGCGTGGGCGCGGAGCCAGCGCCACTGGGCGAACGGGTCGCCTGTCGCGTACAGCTCCGGGTCCACGAGGTTGATCTGCGGTTGCTGTTCGGCTGCTCGGATCGGCTCGGTCGCCATGCGGATGTCTCGCAACTCTGCTCGGCTTCAGTACGACACCAGGTCGAGGCGCTCGTCGGCGCGGCGCTCCACCGGTGCGGTGTCCCGGGAGACCAGGAAGGCTGGGCGGGTGGGGCGCGCGGGGGCGTTGGTGATGGCGTTGTACGTGATGAGCAGTAGCGCGCGGCGGTCCGCCGACCGGTTGTTGGACGAGGAATGGACGATGCTCGGGTGGAAGACCTGGATGGAGCCGCGCGGCCCCGTGAAGACCTTCCGGCCGTTCTCGTCGGCCAAGTGCCGCGCCCGGTCGCCGTCTACGGTGTAGGCGAGGTCGGCCGACACGTGCGAGCGCCAGTCGGACTCCGCGCCGTCCGCGCGGCCCTCGGGAAGGTCGAGCAGGCCCAACCGGTGCGAGCCTGGTATGGCGGTGAGTGGTCCGTTGCCCTCGTGGACGTCGTCCAGGGAGACGGCGATGTTGACGGCGGCGGGGCTCGGCATGCCGTCCTCCTCGTGCCAGAACGCGAAGTCCTGGTGCCACGGCCAGGCCGCCCCCTCGTGGGCCTGCTTAAGGTTGACCTTGAACTGGTAGACGTAGACGGGCCCGCCGACGAGCTCCTCGGCGAGCTCCACCAGCCGGGGCAGGCGGACGAGGGCCGCGCACACCTCGTCGAAGGCATGGCAGCCGTGGAGGGCGCGAACCGTACCGCTGTCCTTCTCGTACACGACCTCGGGCCGGCGCTCGTGGCTGATGGAGACCACGCGCTCCCGCAGCAGTGCGACGGCGTCGTCGCTGAAGTGGAACGGCGGCTCGCACCAACCGTCCGTCTCGTAGGCGGACTTGAGGTCGGCGAGCGAGGTGGCAGTTCCTGCCGCGGTGCTGGCCATGGACACGAATCTCCTGGGTGACGTAGGGAAGGGGCCTGATTCGGCCGTGGGCCGTGCGGGGCCGGTGCGAGTCAGGCGGAGGTGAGGACGAGCGCGGCGTTCTGGCCGCCGAAGCCGAAGGACGTGCTGAGCGCGCTGGTCGTGACCACGTCCCTGGGCTTGTCGGTCACCAGGTCGAGCCCGGCCGCCGCGCCATCCACCCGCTCCACGTTGGCAGTGGGCGGCACCTGTTGGTTGGCCAGCGTCAGCAGGGTGAAGGCCGCCTCCAGGGCTCCGGCCGCGCCCAAGGTGTGTCCCGTCAGGCTCTTGGTGGCTGTCACCGGCGGGGCGTGCGGGAACACGCGGGTGAGCATGCTTGCCTCCGCGGCGTCGCCGAGCGGAGTCGCGGTGCCGTGGGCGTTGATGTGTCCGATGTCGGCCGCCGCCAGACCGGCGTCGGCGAGGGCGGTGCGCGTGGCGAGCTCCGTGCCGCGGCCCTCGGGGTCGGGAGTTGTGTAGTGGTGGGCGTCGGCCGAGGCGCCGTACCCGGCGACATGGCCCCGGACGCGCGCCGAGCGGGCCCGCGCATCTTCGGCGCGCTCCAGGACGAGCATGCCCGCGCCCTCGCCGAGCACGAAGCCGTCCCGCTCCGCGTCGAACGGGCGGGAGGCCTCGGCGGGAGCCGTGCCGCGCGTCGACAGTGCGCCCATGCGGCTGAAACCGATGCTGGCGATCCTGGCGCGGCCGGATTCGGCGCCGCCGACGACGGCGATGTCGCAGCTGCCGGCCCGCAGCAGATCCCGCCCTAGGCCAATGGCCGTGGCACCGGAGGCGCAGGCCGTACTGACGCTCAGGCTGGGGCCGAACGCGCCCAGGTCCGTGCTGATCTCGCCGGCCGTGATGCCGGTCAGACAGCGCGAGATGAACAACGGCGAGACACGGGAGTGGTTCTCGGCGGCGAAGTGCTTGGACTGCCGGTCCCAGTGTTGCGTGCTGGTGCCGCCCACGCCCAGGATCACCGCGACCCGCGCCCCGTCCCAGGACTCCGGGTCGAGCCCGGCGTCGGCCACGGCCTGTCGGGCCGCGACAACCGCCATCTTCGCGTAGGGCTCCAGGCGCCAGGAGAGCGCGCGGCCGAGCAGGGCGTCCCCATCGAAGCCGGGCACGGCGCAGCAGAAGTCGACGGCCAGGCCTTCCAGAAGGGGGTCGGCGGCGGCGGTCGAGGCGCCGGCGAGCAGCCCCGCCCAGTTGGCTTCGACGCCGATGCCGAGCGGCGAGACCAGGCCGAGGCCGGTCACGGCCACCACGGGGGAGGCGTTCACGAGGAGACCTCGGTCCGGCTGCTCATCGCTGCCTCCACCACAGCCACCGCGTCACTGATGGTGCTGTCCGGCGTCAGTTGCAGCGGCGGAACGCCGTACTCCTCGTCCAGGATCACCGAGAACTCGACGAGAGCCAACGAATCGATCTTGAGCTCTACGAAGGTGATGTCGGGGGTGATGAGCGACTTCTCGATGCCCAGAGCATCGGAAAGGCGCTGGACGATCTCGTCATGGGTACTGGACATCGGGAGTTCCTTCCAAGAATGGCCGGACAGGATGCGCGTCATCGACTTCCGGTGCGTACGGGTTCCGGTTGGAATTTCGTTGGAGCTCCGGCATTTCAGGGGCCTGTACGCAAATAGGCAAGGGTAGTGTCTGGCTCGCCTCCGACAATTCACGCATGAGTCGTTACGTAGCCATTAATATGGTGCTCGATCGTATACTGCCGCCTCCGACCCGGTGCGGTCACGATAATTGCGACCCTAGGCCACGGATCTCCGCCATGGCAAGCGGCAACTTACCAAGATATTCGGCGTTATCAGTCGCCTGCTTCATTTACCAGGCATGACCGGCTGCCGGGTCGTTCCGGTTTCATTCATTGATATATGAATGAAAACGAAGTGATAGATCGCGGGTGCATCGTGCCATCGACATGTCGCGATGGGGGGATGTACAGGGATGCCGAATTCCAGAGATGTGCTCGACGGGTTGCCGGTTGGCCCGCTGCCTCTTCCCTGCGACCCGGAGGGCACGTCCCCTGTCCAGTGGGTGCACATGCCGAACGGTGTGGGGGTCTGGGCCGTGTCCGACTACCACCTCGCCCGCCAGGTGCTGGCTGACCCGCGGTTCAGCCGCGCGGCCGCCGTCGCGCCCGACGTACCGAAGGTCGCCAGCATCGACCCGTCGCCCGACTCCATCGTCAGTCTCGACGGCAAGGCGCACGCCCGGCTGCGCAGAATCGTGGCGGGGGCCTTTACTGAGCGACGCATCAGCGCGCTCGGCCCGTTCATCGAGACCCGCTCGAGCGAACTCCTGGACGCCATGGCTGACGGCGGGCGGTCGGCAGACCTGGTCGCCGGGCTCGCCGCGCCGCTGCCGCTCAGCGTGCTCTGCTACATGCTCGGCGTTCCCGAGGCCGACCGGGAGAGCTTCCGGGAGTGGGTGCCGGTCCTCTTCGACCTCGATGGCGAGGGCGCCGAGAGTCGCACCCGGGCGTTCCTCCTCACCCACTACATGACGAAACTCATCAGCGGCAAACGCAAGGAACCCGGCGGCGATCTCATCAGCGCTCTGATCCAAGCGGCCGACGAGGAAGGCAAGCTGACGAACCGTGAGCTCGTTACCCTCTCCCTGGCGCTCCTCATGGCCGGCTACGACTCCACCGCCGACCAGATCACCCTCGCCTTCCTGAGCCTGCTGCACGACCCCGCTCGTGCCGCCGCCCTGCGCGCCGACCCCTCTCTGGTCCCCGCCGAGGTCGAGGAGCTCCTGCGTATCAACCCCTCGGCGCCCCTCAGTTTCAGTCGCGCGGTAACCGAACCCGTCCAGCTGGCGGATGTCACCATTTCCCCGGGAGAACCGGTCCTGGTATTCCTCATGGGCGCAAACCGAACCCGCGACGATTCCGGAAACCCCGCCGGAATCCCCCATCTCACGTTCGGCCGCGGAGTGCACCGCTGCCTCGGCGCCCCGCTGGCCAGACTTCAGCTGGCGACGGTCATCCGTTTGACTCTGGAGCGCTTCCCGAACCTCGCGCTCGCCGACGACGTCGACCGCCTCGACTGGAAGCCCGCGGCGGCGACCCGCGGCCTCAAGTCCCTGAGTGTGCACTGGTGAACGGCCTACCGACGGGCCTGTCGTACACACCTGAAGCCCGCGCCCGTCCCGGATGAACGGTCGTGCCTATAGTGTGCTGCGCCATTGATCTCGTCGTTGGCTCCTGGCACCCCAGCGCTGCCGACTCGCCCGAGTACCCCGAGGCCGGGGCCGGACGAGCAGCTGACCAAGCGCTAGGGCCGGGCGCGAATCCACCGACGAACTTCGGGCGCTGCGCAATAGTGATCACCAGATAGTTCCACTTGCGACGGGGGTAACAGGGTGGTTTTAGGGAGTGACCGCATGGCTTCCTCCGATGCCGCGCACGAGGGCGCGGGCGAAGCCAAGCACGAAAGAATTGCAATAAGGGTTCTGGGCGCCCTGTCGGCGACCGTGAATGGACACCCTGTTGTGATAGCGGGTCCACGGCAGCGCACCATCTTCGCGATGCTCGTCCTGGCCGGGGGGCACGTCGTCTCCGTGGACAGCCTCGTGGACGCGGTGTGGGGAGGCCGACCGCCGAACACGGCACGGACCCAAGTGGCCATCTGCGTCGGGGCATTGCGCAAGGCATTCCGGGCGTCATTCTTCGCCGCCCCGGTCATCGAGACCACCCACCCCGGATACCGGATCCTGACGCGGGCGTGCACCTTAGACGCCCGCGACTTCGCAACCATCTCCGCGGAGGCAGCCGAAAGTATCCGCCTCGGCCACGTTGACGAGGGCGTCGGGCTGTACCGGAAAGCCCTGGAACTGTGGACCGGGCGCGCCCTGTCCGGTGTCGCGGGGCAGGTGATCGAGGACGAGGCGACGCGCCTGGAGGCGGAGCGCCTCGCCGCCTACGAAGCGCTTTTCGACGCGGAGCTCACGCTCGGCCGGCACCAGGACGTGCTGCCTGAGCTCTCGGCGCTGGCCGACGACCAGCCCCTGCACGAGAAGCTGCGGCATAGCCTGATGCTCGCTCAGTACCGGTCCGGGCGGCGGGCGGAGGCGGCGGAGGGCTTCCGCAACTGGCGCAGGCGGTTCGTCGAGGAGATCGGGATGGAGCCGAGCGCGTCCATCCACGAGCTGCATCGCGCCATCCTCCAAGACGCCCCCGAACTCTCCCTCTTCGGCGACGACGAACCCCAGTCCGGGCGGCGCGCCTCGCCAGCAGAACTGCCCGCCGACGTACCAGATTTCCTGGGACGAGAGACAGAACTCGCCGTCCTGGACACCCTGGTGGCCGACGCGGGCGACAAGGAGCCGTCCGGCGCTGCCCGGCCGCGCGCGGGCGTCGTCGCCGGCGCCGCCGGAGTCGGCAAGACGAGCCTCGTCGCTCACTGGGCGCACCGCGTCTTGCAGCACTTCCCCGACGGGCAGCTCTACGCCGACCTGTCCCAGTACGAGTGGACGCAGCCGAGTGCCACCGTGCACGCGCTGCTCGGCCGCTTCCTGCGGGTCCTCGGCGTCGCAGCGGAGCTGGTCCCCGAGCGCCTCGACGAATGTGTCTCGCTCTACCGCAGCCTGCTGGCCGACCGGCGCGTCCTGGTGGTCCTCGACAACGCCTCCAGCCTGGCACACATCCAGCCGTTCCTGCCGGGCAGCGGCCCCTCGCGGGTCGTGGCGACCACCGGCGGACGCCAGGACCCGATGGCCGTGGGCAGCGGCGCGGTCCGGGTCGACCTCGGCCCGCTGCCCGACGCGCAGGCGGTGGAACTGGTGGCGCGGATCATCGGCGAGCGCCGCGTCCTCGAAGACGCCTCGGCCGTCTACGAGTTGGGCCGCCTGTGCGGCAGGCTTCCCCTCGCGCTGCGGGCCGCCGCGGGCCGGCTCGCCGTCAAACCCCACTGGTCCGTACGGCATCTGGTGTACCGCCTGACCAAGGGACGCCGCCTCGACGAACTCAGCGCGGGCGGCCTGGAGGTGCGGCAGGGCTTGGAGCGCGGCTACCGCAGCCTGTCCGAGGAGGCGGCCCGTATGTGCCGGATGCTGGGCCTGCTGGACGCGCCGGACTTCACGGCCCACGCCGGAGCCACGCTGCTCGCCGTGGACCAGGTGGCGGCGGAGGACGCGATGGAGCAGCTCTTCGACATGCATCTGCTGACAGTGGTCGGCACGGACGCCGGCGGGGCACTGCGTTATGCCTTCCACGAGCTGGCGCGGCTCTTCGCCCGTGAGCGGGCGCTGGCCGAGGAGTCCGACCAGACCCGGCAGGCCGCGCTCAACCGCCTCTCCGGGATGCATCTGACCGGTCTGTCGATATCCCGCTGATAAGGGCGACATCTAGCGTCTTGCGTGTCATGTGAAGGAAGCGACGATTCCGCAGGAGTGGCTGCAGGAGTGGCTGCGCGCACGGAAGGTACTGGTGTGGAGACTGCGCCTCTGGCGTTTTGGCAGCGCGTGCTCACCGGCGGCGGTTTCACGCCTCTGCCCCGGTGGCCGGTGCGCTCGGCGGACCCCGTCGGAGCCGTCGGCGGCCCCGTGCCGCAGAGCGCCCCGGACGCGACCGCCGTCTGGCGGGCCGCGGTTCCCGAGCCGGTCGCGCACGCGCTACTGCGCCTGTGCGAGCGCTCCGGTGCGTCCCTGGACAGCGCGGTCCTCACCGCCTACGCCAAGGTCCTGGCGCAGGTCACCGCCGAGCCAGTGGTGGTTCTCGGCCAGCTGCCGCCGTCGGCCGCCGGCGCCGGGGACGCGGTGCCCTGCCGGGTGGACGTCGGGGACGGCACCTGGGCCCGGCTCCTCGACGACACAGCCCGGATCCACGCCGACGTCCTGCGCCACCTCCCCGACTTCCCGGAGGAGAGCCGCACCGGTGGGGGCGGCCCGCTCTACGACACCCTGTTCGTGCCCGGTCGTGCCCCCGCCGCCCAGGACCTCGCGCCGGACACCGTTCTCGCGCTGGGCCTGTCCCAGGACGGCGACCGGCCGGCGCTCGTGCTCCGCTACCGCCCGGAGGCCGTGGGCGCCGACCAGGCAGGCCGGATCGCCGGATATCTGCTCGCCGCCCTGGACGCGCTGAGCGGTGCGTCGGACACGGACCATCACACATGGAGCCCCCTCACACCCGACGAAGTCACCTACCAGACACTCGGGTTGGCCGGACCGCCGCGCGAACTGCCCGACCTGCGCGTCCACGAACTCTTTGAGGAACAGGTGCGCCAGCGCCCCGACGACGTCGCGGCCGTCCACAATGGCACCTCGTGGACGTACCGCCTCCTCAACCAGCGCGCCAACCGCGTCGCCCACGCGCTCCTCGACGCCGGGCTGCGCCCCGAGGACGTGGTCGCCGTGGTGACCGAACGCGACCTGGAGTGGCTGGCGGCCGTCCTCGCCGTCCTCAAGGCGGGCGGCGTCTACCTCCCCGTGGAACCGCAGTTCCCCGCCGACCGCGTCACCGACATGCTTCAGCGCAGCGATTGCCACCACGTGCTCACCCGACGGGGCGTCTCCCGCAGCCTGGACGAGGCGTCGGCGCGGCTGCCCGGCGTACGCGTCGACGATCTCGACGACCTGTCCTCGGGACCGGACACCGACCCCGGCCTGCCGGTGACGGCGGACCAGAGCGCGTACATCTACTTCACGTCCGGCTCGACCGGCACACCGAAGGGCGCCGTGTGCGAGCACGCAGGCTTCCTCAACCACGTCTTCGCCAAGATCGACGACCTCGGCATCATGGCGGGCACGGTGGTGGCGCAGACCGCGCCTCAGTGCTTCGACATCTCCCTGTGGCAGCTCGTGGCGGCCCTCGTGGTCGGCGGGCGCACCGTGGTCGTCGACCAGCCAGCCGTCGAGGACGTCGCCCGTCTGCTTGAGACCCTCGCTGAGGAGAACGTCGAGGTCCTGCAGGTCGTGCCCTCCTACCTGGAGACGATGCTGACCGAACTCGACCACACCCCGCGCCCGCTGCCGCGGCTGCGCTGTGTGTCAGCGACCGGCGAGGCGCTCAAGAAGGAGCTGACCGAGCGCTGGTTCGCGGCCTTCCCAGACAAGGCGCTGGTCAACGCGTACGGACTCACCGAGACGTCGGACGATACGAATCACGAGGTGATGACGGGCGTCCCGGAGGCCGCGTCAGTGCCGCTCGGCAGGCCGGTCGCCAACGTACGCGTGTACGTGGTCGACGAGGCGCTGCGGCCCGTCCCGCTCGGCTCGCCCGGCGAGATCGTCTTCTCCGGCGTGTGCGTGGGCCGCGGCTACGTCAACGACGAGGAGCGCACCCGCGCCGCCTTCGTCCCTGACCCGCACGTGTCCGGCGCCCGTTTGTACCGCTCCGGCGACATCGGGCGCTGGCTGCCCGGCGGACGCCTGGAGTTCCTCGGGCGGCGTGACGCGCAAGTGAAGATCCGGGGCTTCCGCATCGAGATCGGAGAGATCGAGAACCGGCTGCTGACCGTCCCCGGCGTGCGCGACAGCGCCGTCATCGTGACCGGCAGCGGCGGCTCGGGCCAACTCGTGGCCTTCTGGACTGGATCCGCGGATCTGACCGCGGACGCGCTCGCGGCGGCGCTCGGCCAGGCCTTGCCCGCGTACATGGTGCCGAGCCATTTCCACCGTCTGCCCGAGCTGCCGCTGACCGGCAACGGCAAGACCGACCGCAAGGCCCTGACCCGTGTCGCCGGCGAACGCGCCACGGACGACGGCGCGTCGGGTACCGGGGACGCCCCGGGCGAGGCACCGCGGACGGCCGCCGAGCGGCGGGTCGCCGCACTGTGGGCCGGGGTCCTCATGGTGCCCGCTGAGCGCATCGGACGCGACGCCGACTTTTTCGGCCTCGGCGGTACCTCGCTCTCCCTCGTCCGCCTGGCCATCGCGCTCGACCGCTCGCTCTCCCCCCGGGAACTGCGGAACACCCCGCGGCTCGCGGACCTCGCCGCGCTCCTCGACGGCCGCAGCGCCCAGACCCCGGCGCACCAGGCCGCGACCGCGGCGCCCGACAGCACGAAGACGGACGGCTGAACCCCCATGACCGACACCACTTCGCCCGGCGAAACCCTCGCCGATGGCTCCCGCCTCGTCCTCGGCGAGGGACGGACACCGGTCCTCGAATCGCCCGGCCGCGACGTGCCCGCGAAAGACGTACGCGAAGCGCTCGGCCGGCACGGCGCGGTCCTCGTCCGCGGCCTCGGCCTGAGCGCACCGGCCGACCTGGCCGCCGTGGCCCACGCGCTCGACGTGACGCCGATGCGTGAACGCGAGAGCTTCGCCGCCCGCCACGACCTGGGACACGGCGTGTACTCGGCGTCGCTCTGGCCGGTCGACGAGCCGATGTGCATGCACCACGAGCTTAGTTACGCCGCCGAGGTCCCCGCCATCGCCCTCTTCGGCTGCCTGCGGGCCCCTGGCAGCGGCGGCGCCACCGGCGTGGCCGACGCGCGGGCCGTCCTCGACGCCCTGCCCATCGAACTGGTCGGGCCCTTCGAACGGGACGGCTGGCTCCTCGCCCGACACTACGGAGACGTCGGCCTGAGCTGGGCGGAGGCGTTCGGCACCGAGGACGCCGACGAGGTGTCCGCGTACTGCCGCGCGCACGACCTCGACCACCAGTGGCTGGCGGACGGCTCGCTGCGCACCCTGCAGCGCAGGTCGGCCGTCGTCCGGCACCCCGTGTCGGGCGAGCGCCTCTGGTTCAACCAAATCGCGTTCCTCAACGAACTGACGTTGGACCCGGCGATCCGGGAGTACCTGCTCGCCCTCTACGGCCCGGACGCGCTGCCCTTTACCACGCGTTACGGCGACGGCACCGCCATCCCGGAATCCGTGATCGATACCATCAACGCCACCTATGCGGCGGCCACTTCGCGCGAGCCGTGGCAGACCGGCGACGTGCTCGTCGTGGACAACCTGCGCATGGCGCACAGCCGCGAGGCCTACGAAGGCGAACGCGAGGTCGTCGCGCTCTTCGGCGACCCGACACGGCTGCCCGGCCACACGCGGCCCGTGCCGGCCCGCTGACACCTCAGGAACCCCCAGGAACCCCTCAGGGAGCTTCTCCATGCCCGAGCAGTACGCGACACCATCGTTCTCCGTAATCTCCGGGGTCCAGGTGCATCACGTCCTCGATGGCCGGCACCGGGAGGTGGTCGACCTCATCGAGGCCGCCTACCGGTGGCACGGCGAAGGACAGACCGTGAACCCGCCCTCATACTTCCTGCGGTTCCCCGACCGGCCGTCCTCTCGCATGATCGCCCTGCCCGCGTCGGTCGGCGGCGACGCCCCCACCGACGGGCTGAAGTGGATCTCCAGCTTCCCGTCGAACGTCGAGCGCGGCATCCCCCGGGCCTCCGCGGTCCTCATCCTCAACGACCACGACACCGGCTACCCACTGGCCTGCCTGGAGAGCTCCATCATCAGCGCCGCGCGCACCGCGGCCTCGGCAGCGCTCGCCGCCGACCGGATCGCGGTGGCCCGTGGCGGCCGCCCGGCCCGCGTCGGCTTCTTCGGTGTCGGCCTGATCGCACGCTACGTCCATGCCTATCTGGCGGGCACGGGCTGGTCGTTCGACGAGATCGGCGTGCACGACCTCTCCGCGGAGCACGCCGCCGGGTTCGGGGACTATTTGCGCCGCGCCGGTGAGCCGGGGCCGGTCACGCTCCACGACGACGCCGAGTCGCTGATCCGCTCCTCCGACCTGGTGGTCTTCGCGACGGTGGCCGGGACGCCGCACGTCACCGAACCCGCCTGGTTCGCGCACAACCCGTTGGTCCTCCATCTGTCGCTGCGAGACCTCGCGCCGGAGGTGGTGCTCGCGGCCACCAACATCGTCGACGACGTCGACCACTGCCTCAAGGCCGATACATCGCCGCACCTGGCCGAACAGCAGGTCGGCAACCGGAACTTTGTCGATGGCACGCTCCATGACGTCCTGACCGGCACCCTGCGGCCGGACACCGAACGGCCCGTCATCTTCTCGCCGTTCGGACTCGGCGTGCTCGACCTGGTGCTCGGCCGACACATCTACGACGCGGTCGCGGCAGCCGGCGAACTGCACGTCGTCGACGGCTTCTTCCACGAGATGCGACGCTACGGCTGAGGCGGGGAGGCCACGTGCCGGTCATCTCGGCGCCCCAGGAGTTCAACCAGGACGACTTGTACGTCGATCTCGGTGCCGTGCTCGACATGCCCCTGTTCCTCAAGTGCGAGGGCTTCAATTTCACCGGGTCCATCAAGCAGAAGGCCGCCGTGGAGATGGTGGAGGCCGCCGAACGGGACGGCCTCATCGCGCCGGACTCCGTCCTGGTCGAGTCCTCCTCGGGAAACCTCGGCATCGCGCTGAGCGTCATCGCCGCCGCCAAGGGATACCACTTTGTCTGCGTCACCGACCCCCGCTGCAACCTGGCGGCCAAGCGCCTCATGTCGGTGCTCGGCGCCACGGTGCACACCGTCACCGAGCCCGACGGCGAAGGCGGATTCCTCGCCGCGCGCATTCGCCACGTGCGCGGCCTGTGTGCGGCGGACGACCGGTACGTGTGGCTCAACCAGTATGAGAACGAAGCCAATTGGCGAGCCCACTACCGGCACACCGCGCCCGCCGTCGACCGCATCTTCCCCGACCTCGACGTGCTCTTCGTCGGGGCGGGCACAACGGGCACGCTGATGGGGTGCGCGCGCTGGTACCGGGAACACCGCCCGCACGTACGCGTCGTGGCCGTGGACAGCGTGGGATCCGTGGCGTTCGGGCATCCGCCGGGGCCGCGCATGATCCCGGGGCTCGGCTCCGGTGTCCGACCGCCCCTGCTGGACGAGGAGTTCGTCGACGAGGTGATCCTCGTGCCCGAGCGGGAGACGGTGCGGATGTGCCACCGCCTCGCCGGGGGCGGATTCGTCTTCGGCGGGTCCACCGGTACCTTGGTCAGCGGCGCCGGGCAGTGGCTCGACGCGAACGCCCGCCGCACCGGGCTCACCTGCGTGGCAATATCGCCGGACATGGGCGAGCGCTATCTCGACACCGTCTACCAGGAGAACTGGGTGGAGGGGATCTACGGCCGCGAGGCGCTGGGGCCGAGGCGGCCGGATCCGACCGAGCGTCAGATCAACCGGATCTGACTCCGTTCGGCGTCACCCAGGGTGGCCGCGTAGCAGTACGAGGCACGGCCCGTGGAGAGCAGCGGCGCGTGGTGCACGCCCGCCACGTACGAGGAGTGGCAGGCCGCGAGGACTTCGGGGCCCTCGATGTGCCGGTCCACCGCCCTGGCGTACAGCCTGCCCGCCGACGTCGCGTCCTGCGGCGTCAGCTCCAGCAGTTCGACGCCGTCGCGGTCGAGCAGATCCTGCACGGCCGTACCGACGCCGGACTGATGGGATTTCGTACAGTATTCGTCCCAACACGTGCGCATGGCACAGGAAACCGCGAACGTGACCGCGGGTATCACAAGACGGAGTTCCCCGGCGCTCATGGCGGCTTTGACGGAGGACGCGGCCGAGGAGTGGCCGACCGCGATCTCGTATAGGGCAAAGGAATCGGGTACTGCGCACCCATCTGATGTTCCCAGAAGGTCGTGCAGCTTCACTGATGCTCCTCTCGGTCTCAGGGCAGTTTGTGTGACGGAAGGCCAAAGGATAGCCGCTGAAGGTGCCGAGAAGACCCTCGCCCGCGCATGAGAATCCGGGAATGACCGCACGATATCGAAGTGATGAAAGCCCGTGATGGGGTGGGGTCCTCGGGCTTGTGAACACGGTCGAGCCAGCCGAGGGGCCGCCTTCTCCACGTCGCCGGCCCCACTATCGAAAACGAGGTTGTGGTGTGACGAACCCCTTTGACGACACTGAGGGAAAGTTCCTCGTCCTCCTGAACGAGGAGGAGCAGTACTCGCTGTGGCCCAGCTTCATCGAGGTGCCCGCCGGCTGGCAAACCGTCCTTGAGGAGACGGACCGGAACACCTGTGTCGAGTTCATCGAGAAGAACTGGACCGATATGCGGCCCAAATCCCTCCGGGACGCAATGGACACGCACGCCTGAGGAAGGAACGCCGAGCCAGGACGGGCCGCCCGGGCGGTGACGCCCGCCCTGGCTCGATTCTCTTTCCTCCCCTTCCCTCTGTTCCTTCCTTTTCCGTCGTTCCCAACTCATGGGCAGGTAGCAGGTGTCTGACGCTCAAGCCACTCGTCGACCGTTGTCCGCCGCGCAGCACGGCGTCTGGTTCGCGCACCAGCAGGGCCTCACCGACCTGGACTTCAGCCTCGCGCAGTGCGTCGACATCCGTGGCGCTGTCGACGCGGACCTCTTCAGGGCCGCCGTCGGCGCGGCTCTGACCGAGGCCGAGGCCCTGCGTGTCCGCTTCACCGAGGACGGCGACGACGTGTGGCAGACCCCCATGCCCGTCCCTGAGGATGCCCTGACGTGCCGCGACGTGTCGACGGAGCCCGACCCGGCGGAGACCGCCCTGAGCTGGATGCGCGAGGACCGCGCCCGCCCAGTCGACCTGCTCGCCGATCGGCTCTACGACCTCGCCCTGTTCCGCCTCTCGCCCGACCGCCACCTCTGGTACACGCGCGCCCACCACGCCGTCATCGACGGCCACGGCGCCGCCCTGTTCACCCGCCGCGTCGCCGAGATCTACACCGCCCTCGCCGAACAACGCCCCTGCGGCGACTCGACGTTCGCAACCCTCGCCGCCCTCGTCGAGGAGGACGAGGAGTACCGCGCGTCGCCGGACTTCGCCGAGGACCGGACGTACTGGGAGGACCGACTCGCCGACCGGCCGCAGCGCTTCAGCCTCGCGCGCCGCACCGCCACCTCGCGCGGTTCCTCGCTGCGCGCCACCACCCGCCTCGCCACGGACCTCAACGACGACCTGGTCGCCGCCGCCCGCACTGCCCGCACCCACTGGTCCGTGGTCCTCACGGCCGCCGTCGCGCTGTACGCCCACCGCATGACCGGCGTCGACCACATCACGCTCGGTTTCCCCGTCACCGCCCGCGTCACCCTCACCGCCCGCCGCACCCCCGGCATGACCGCGAACGTCGTGCCGCTCCGGCTCACGGTGGGCGCGGACGACGACTTCGGGCAGCTCGTCGCGCGCACCACTCGGGCCGTCAAGGAGGCGCTGCGCCACCAGCGGTACCGCCAAGAGGACCTCCAGCGCCACTTCGCGCCGTCCCCTGATGCCTCCGGTTCCTTCGGACCGCTGGTCAACATCATGGGCCTGCAGGACGGCCTGGCCTTCGGCGAGCACCCCGGCAGGCTCCTCAACCTCGGCAACGGCCCCCTCGACGACCTGGCCTTCGACGTCTACGGCACGGCACGCGGCGAACAGCTCGTCATCCACCTCGACGGCAATGAGACGCTCTACACCGTCGACGAACTCACCTGGCATCTAGCCCGGTTCGAGCACACCCTGGCCGCGGCCCTGGCCGAGCCGGCCTGTGCCGTCGGTGAACTGGACGTGGTGCCCGCCCAGGAGCGCAAGCTGCTCCTCGACGCCTGGAACGCCACGGCCGCGCAGGAGCGGACCGCGGCGCCGGCGGAGCGGATCGCCGAGCCGGTGCGGCGCACCCCGGAGGCGCCCGCGGTCGTTGCGGAGGACGGTGTCCTCTCGTACGCGGAGCTGAACGCCCGCGCCAACCGTGTCGCCCGGCTCCTCATCGAGCACGGCGCGGGTCCGGAGCGCGCCGTCGCGGTGGTCGAGAACCGGTCGGTCGACTGGCCCGTGGCGCTGCTCGCGGTGGCGAAGGCGGGGGCGGCGTGTCTGGTGCTGGAACCCGAGGCCGACGGGGGTTCTGAGGCGGAGGCGGCTGTCCTGGCGGGGGCGCGGGTGGTGTGCGTGCTCACCTCCGGCCGCGCGCCAGAACTGCCGGTGGAGCCAACGCTGCCCCGCATCGTCCTGGGCGAACCGTGCACCGAGGAGGCACTGGCCGGGCGGTCGGACGCCGACGTCACCGACGCGGAACGCACTGCTCCGCTGCTGCCCTCCCACCCCGCACACATCACCCGCACGGAGGGCCTGACCACAACCTACGCGGCCCTCGCCGACCAGCTCGCCTGGCTGCCGGCCCGCCATCCGCAGGGTCCCGGCGACCGCGTCCTTCAGGGGACCGCGCCACTGTGGGACTTCCACTGGGCGCTGGGCGGCGGAGCGACGCTCGTCCTCCCCGAGCGCGGGGCGCCCTCATACGAATCGGCCCCGCACGACGCGGCCCGCGCCGCCGCCGGCCTCGCCGCGGACATCGCCACTCGGCGGATCACGGCCCTGCACACCACCCCCACCGTGCTCGCCGCCCTCCTCGCCCGCCTCGACGAGCCGGGCACCCAGACGTACTCCTCCCTGCGCACCGTCGTCTGCGACGGCGAACCCCTTCCGGCTCAGCTCGCCGCACGCTTCCGTGACGTACTGGGCGACGTCGCTCTCAGCACCGCGTACGCGCCCGTGCAGACCGGCGTGCACGCCACGGCCGGGGACGCCGAGACCACGGCTCAGCCCGACGGCGCCTCGATCGGCAAGCCCGTGCCCGGAAGCCGGGTGTACGTCCTGGACGCTTCGCTGCGCCCGACACCCGTCGGCGTGACCGGTGAACTGTACGTGGCGGGCGCACAGTTGGCGCGCGGCTACACGGGCCGTCCCGGACCGACCGCCGAGCGCCTCGTCGCCGACCCGCACGGCGCACCGGGGGAGCGGATGCACCGCAGCGGCGATCTCGCGCGATGGCGTGCCGACGGAAGCCTCGAACTCGTCGGTATCGCAGCGAAGTTCGGAAACATCGCGGAACTACGTACAGATACCACCAGCGTCGTCGCCGCCCACCCGCACGTCGGCCAGTCGGTGGCCGTCGTCCGCGAGGACCCGGACGGGACCGTCGTCACCATCGCCTACGTCGTGCCGCCCCCTGGCATCGAAGCCGACCCGGAGGCGATCCGGCGCCACGCCGCCGAACGCCTGCCCGAGGCGCAGACGCCGACGGCCGTGGTCGTGCTCGACGCATTGCCCGTCACCGCCCGGCACACCCTGGACCGCGCGGCGCTGCCGTTGCCGCTGCCGGCCCCGGCGGCCGAACCGATCCGGCGCACCGCGCGTACCCCGCGCGAGGAAGCCCTCTGTCGCGCGTTCGCCGAGGTCCTCGGCGTCGACACGCCCGGCATCGACGACAACTTCTTCGAGCTCGGCGGCCAGTCCCTGACGTCGGTCCGGCTGCTCAGCCGGGTCCGCACCGAACTCGGTGTCGAACTGCCCGTGCGCGCCCTTTTCGAGGCGCCCACCGTGGCCCGGCTGGCGCGGCGCATCGACGAGGCCGAACAGGCCACCCGCGTCGGCCTCGTCCCCGCGCAGCGCCCCGACCGGCTACCGCTCTCCTTCGCGCAGCGCCGGCTGTGGTTCCTCAACCGCCTCGAAGGACCGGCATCGACCGCGTACAACATGCCGTTCGCCGTACGCCTCACCGGCGACCTGGACCGGGAGGCGCTGGCCGCCGCGCTGCGAGACGTCGTCGTCCGGCACGAGTCGCTGCGCACCGTCTTCCCCGAAGGGCCGGACGAAGCGCCCCACCAGAAGATCCTGGACCCCCACGAGGTCCCCGCCGACCTCCTGATCACCGCTTCCGCGACTACCGACCAACTGCCGGACCTGCTCACCCGCGGCGCCGCCGACACCTTCGACCTGACCCTCGAACTCCCGCTGCGTGCCACGCTGTTCCCCCTGGGGCCGATCGAGCACGTGCTGCTCCTGGTGATGCACCACATCGCGGGCGACGGCTGGTCGATGGTCCCGCTGGCGAGGGACCTGGTGACGGCGTACGAGGCGCGTGTGGCGGGGGAGTCCCCGGACTGGAAGCCGTTGGCGGTGCAGTACGCGGACTACACCTTGTGGCAGCACCGCACCCTCGGCGACGAGGACGACCCGACGAGCCAGCTTTCACGTCAACTGGCCTATTGGGCATCGACGTTGGAAGGCCTGCCAGAGCACCTCGACCTGCCCGCGGACCGGCCCCGTCCGGCCCTGGCCTCCCACCGGGGCGAGAGCGTGCCGGTCGAGATCGACCCCCAGACGCACCGGGGCTTGGCCGCCCTTGCCCAAGAGGGCGACGCCAGCCTCTTCATGGTGGTCCAGGCCGCACTCGCCACGCTGTTGTCGCGGATGGGTGCGGGGACGGACATCGCGATCGGTACGCCGATCGCGGGGCGTACGGATGAGGCGCTGGACGAGCTGGTCGGCTTCTTCGTGAATACGTTGGTGCTGCGGACGGATCTGTCGGGTGATCCGACGTTCCGTGAGCTGGTGGAGCGGGTGCGGGAGACGGACCTGGCGGCGTATGCGCACCAGGATGTGCCGTTCGAGCACCTCGTGGAGGTCCTCAACCCGGTCCGCTCCATGGCGTCCCACCCGCTGTTCCAGGTGATGCTCGCCTTCCAGAACAACGCCGCACCGCACTTCGAGCTCCCCGGCCTGGCCACGGAGATCGACCAACTGAACACCCAGACGGCCAAGTTCGACCTGCTCGTGAACATCACGGAGCAGCACGATGAAGACGGCGCGCCCGCCGGGCTGACGGGATTCCTGGAGTTCTCCACTGATCTGTTCGATCGGGGGACGGTCGAGGGGTTGGTGGAGCGGTTCGGCCGGGTGCTGGCCGGGGTGGTGGCCGATGCC
>NZ_JBITJK010000041.1:0-86284 GCF_044459945.1 Streptomyces sp. NPDC050164 | reverse complement strand
CTGCACACCTACAACCACCACCGCTGCCACACCGCACTCGAAGGTCAACCACCCATCACCCGCGTGAACAACCCTGCGGGTCAATACACCTAGGTCTCGCGCAGCCGCTCCCGCGCCTCCATCAGCGCGAATCCCAGCAGGTTCGCTCCCCGCCACCGCTCCGGATCCGCCGCCGCCTCGTCGTCCGCGGCCAGCCCGATGCCCCACACCCGGTCTTCGGGACTCGCCTCGACCAGCACCCGGTCACCGGTGTTCAGCAGAAACTCCCGCAGCTCCGGATGCGCGCCGAACTTGTGGACGCTGCCCTCCACGACGATCCGGAACCGCTCCCGCTGCCATATCGCCTCGTCGAAACCGCGCACCAGCCGCCCGGCCTTCTTCGCCCCGGCGGGATGTCCGGCGGCAAGCACGGCACGCTCCGCCGCCGCGTCCCCGAACAGCCGGGCCTTGCCCGCCATCATCCAGTGCTCGGCGGTCGCGCACTCCACGCCGTCCACCGTGAAAGGCGCCGGCCACCACTGGCTCAGACAGCTCGCGCCGATGCGGCCGTCCGGCCGCGGCCGGTGCCCCCAGAAGTGCAGATACCTGATCCTCGCGCCGCCCCGGACCGCCCTGATCAGGGCGTCCCGGGAGCCGACCGCCCCCGTGATCTCCTCCATGCCCGCGAGTCTGGCACGCACCACTGACACAGCGTCCTGCCGTTTCCTGGCGGACTCGACACCTGGTCGACAGATTCCGTCGCGTAACCAAAAATCAACAACGGAATCCCTTGTTGCAGTGGCATCCCTCTGTCAGGATCGGCACTCAAATCGAGCCTGAGCCACGCCGGCCCCACCACGGGGACACGGAGGAGAGCGACATGCACAACCCGGGCAACGCCACCCCGGACCGATTCCCGGCCGAGGAGCGCTTCGAGGGGGGCGCGCAGTACATCGCCGGTCGCCTGACCAGGGGCACCTCGGGCCGCACGCACGCGGTCGTCGACCCGGCGTCGGGCGAGGAGGTGCTCCGCTACGAACTGGCCGGCACGGCCGACGTCGACCGCGCCGTCGCCGCCGCCCGCGAGGCCTTCCCGGGCTGGGCGGGAGCCACTCCCGGCGAGCGTTCCGACGCCCTGCACCGGTTCGCCGCGGTCCTGGCCGACCGTGCCGAGGACTTCGCCCGTGCCGAGTCGCTCCAGTGCGGCAAGCCGCTGAAGCTGAGCAGGGAGTTCGACGTCCCGGGGACGATCGACAACACCGCCTTCTTCGCCGGTGCGGCACGGCTTCTCCAGGGCCAGTCCGCCGGTGAGTACTCCGGCGACCACACGTCGTACATCCGGCGCGAGCCCATCGGGGTCGTCGGCTCCATCGCGCCCTGGAACTACCCCCTCCAGATGGCCGCCTGGAAGATCCTTCCGGCGATCGCGGCGGGCAACACCATCGTCCTCAAACCCGCCGAGCTCACCCCGCTGACCTCGCTGCTCTTCGCCCAGGCGGCCACGGACGCCGGGATCCCGGACGGTGTGATCAACATCGTCACCGGCACCGGCAGTAAGGCCGGTGAGCACCTCGTCGGCCACCCCGACGTGGCCATGACCTCCTTCACCGGCTCCACCGCCGTCGGCAGGCGCGTCGCCGAGATCGCCACCGCCACCGTCAAGCGCCTCCACCTGGAGCTCGGCGGCAAGGCCCCGTTCGTGGTCTTCGACGACGCCGACCTGGAGGCCGCCGTCCACGGCGCGGTCGCCGGCGCGCTCATCAACAGCGGGCAGGACTGCACGGCCGCCACGCGCGCATACGTGCAGCGGCCGCTGTACGACGCCTTCGTGGAACGGACGGCGGCGCTCATGGAGACCATCCGGCTCGGCGACCCCTTCGCTCCCGGCACGGACCTCGGCCCGCTCATCTCGCACGTCCAGCGCGACCGGGTCGCCGGTTTCGTCGACCGGGCGCGTGCCTACGCCCGCGTGGTGACCGGCGGTCAAGCACCAGGAGGTCAGCTGGCCAAGGGCGCCTACTACCGGCCCACCCTCATCACCGGCGCCGCCCAGGACAGCGAGGTCGTCCAGTCCGAGATCTTCGGACCCGTCCTGGTCGTGCTGCCGTTCGACACCGACGACGACGGCATCGCGCTCGCCAACGACACTCCGTACGGGCTCGCTGCCTCCGCCTGGAGCCGGGACGTGTACCGGGCGAACCGGGCCACGCGCGAGATCAAGGCGGGCTGTGTGTGGGTCAACGACCACATCCCGATCATCAGCGAGATGCCGCACGGCGGTTACAAGTCCTCCGGCTGCGGCAAGGACATGTCCGCCTACTCGTTCGAGGAGTACACCCAGATCAAGCACGTCATGTTCGACAACACCGCGGTGGCCGCGAAGGACTGGCACCGCACCGTCTTCGGGGACCGATAGTCGTATGCAGGCCGCCTGACCAACGGCCGCCCACCCTCCGAAAGGGCACCACGCGCATGGAGCAGTACGAGCCCGACCGCCTGTCCCCGGCCCAAGTGGCCGCCATGCGGCGCAGTTTCACAAACGGCAGGGCCGCCCTCACCCGGCGGTCGCTGCTGCGCGCCTCCGCGGGCGGGGCGCTCGCGGCCGGCGGTCTCGGGACGCTGAGCGCCTGCGGCATTCCGGCGGCGGGCCGGTCGCAGGGCGGCGTCCCGGCGGAGGACCGCTCGGCCAAGGAGAAGACCGTGAACTTCTCCAACTGGACCGAGTACATGGACGTCGACGACAGCGGCAAGCACCACCGGACGCTGGAGCAGTTCACGAAACGCACCGGCATAAAGGTCAAGTACACCGAGGACATCAACGACAACAACGAGTTCTTCGGCAAGATCAAACCGCAGCTCGCCGCGGGCCAGGACACCGGCCGGGACATCATCGTCCTCACCGACTGGCTGGCCGGCCGCCTGATCCGCCTGGGCTGGGTGCAAAAGCTCGACCCGGCCAACCTGCCGCACGCCTACGCCAACCTGTCCGCCCAGTTCCGCAGCCCCGACTGGGACCCGGGCCGCGCCTACTCCTACGTCTGGCAGGGCATCTCGACCGTCATCGCGTACAACAAGAAGGCCCTCGACGGCGTCGAGGTGAAGTCGATATCCGACCTGCTGGACAACCCCAAGCTCAAGGGGAGGGTCGGCTTCCTGTCGGAGATGCGCGACAGCGTCGGCATGACGCTGCTCGACATGGGCAAGGACCCGGCCGACTTCACCGCCGACGACTACGACGCGGCCATCGCCCGGCTCCAAAGGGCCGTCGACAAGGGCCAGGTCCGCCGCTTCACCGGCAACGACTACACCTCGGACCTGACCAGCGGCGACTTCGCGGCCTGTGTCGCCTGGGCCGGGGACGTCGTCCAGCTCAAGGCGGACAGCCCGGACATCGACTTCCTCATCCCGGACAGCGGCTACATGACGTCGACCGACAACCTGCTCATCCCCAACAAGGCCCGGCACAAGACGAACGCCGAGCGGCTCATCGACTTCTACTACGAGCCGAAGCCGGCCGCCGAACTCGCCGCGTACATCAACTACGTGTGCCCCGTCGAGGGAGTGAAGGCCGAGCTGGCGAAGATCGACGAGGACGCGGCGAACAACCCGCTGATCATCCCCGACAAGGCCATGGCCGCCAAGTCGCACGCCTTCCGCTCGCTGAGCTCGAAGGAAGAGACCGAGTTCGAAGAGAAGTTCGCGAAGCTGACGGGGGCGTGACCCACGATGACGAACAAGACAGACCCCACCGGCGACGTCCGCCTGCAGGGCATATCCAAGACCTACGGCGCCTTCACCGCCGTCCATCCGCTCGACCTGACCGTGCCGCAGGGCTCCTTCTTCGCCCTGCTCGGCGCCTCCGGCTGCGGCAAGACCACCACCCTGCGCATGATCGCCGGCCTGGAAGAACCTTCCTCCGGCACGGTGTCGCTGGGCGGCCAGGACGTGACCGCGCTCCCGCCGTACAAGCGGCCCGTGAACACGGTCTTCCAGTCCTACGCCCTCTTCCCGCACCTCGACATCTTCGAGAACGTCGCCTTCGGCCTGCGCCGGCGCGGCATCAAGTCGGTGAAGAAGCAGGTCGGGGAGATGCTCGACCTGGTCCAGCTCGGCGAGCAGGCCCGTAAGAAGCCGCACCAGCTCTCCGGCGGCCAGCAGCAGCGCGTCGCCGTGGCCCGGGCGCTGATCAACCACCCCAAGGTGCTGCTCCTCGACGAGCCGCTCGGCGCCCTCGACCTCAAGCTGCGCCGCCAGATGCAGCTGGAGCTCAAGCGCATCCAGACCGAGGTCGGCATCACCTTCATCCACGTCACGCACGACCAGGAGGAGGCCATGACCATGGCCGACACGGTCGCCGTGATGAACGCGGGCCGCGTCGAGCAACTCGGCTCACCGGCCGACCTCTACGAGAACCCGCGCACCACCTTCGTCGCCAACTTCCTCGGCACCTCCAACTTCATCGAGGCCGAGGTCGACTCCAAGAGCGGCGAGGAGATCGTGCTGAAGGCGGGCGGCGGCAAGCTCGTCCTGCCCGAGGCCCGGTGCGGAGCGCCCACCACGACCGGCGGCAAGGTGCTGGTCGGCGTCCGCCCGGAGAAGATCTCCCTCACCCACACCGACGACGCCGGCGAGATACCCGAGGGCCGCAACCGCATCACCGGCCGGATAGCCGACTCCAGCTTCATCGGCGTCTCGACGCAGTACGTCGTCGACAGCCCGCTCTGCGCGGGCTTCGAGGTCTACGCCCAGAACATCGACCGCGACCCGCGGCTGGTGCCAGGCGCCGAGGTCGTCCTGCACTGGAACCCGGCCCACACCTTCGGCCTGGACGCAGCCCAGGACGCGGACGCCGGAGTGGAAGAGGCGGCCTGATGTCGACACTCACCGAGGCGCCACCGCCGCTCGCACCCCAAGCCCCCGAGCCGAAACCCCCGAAGCGCAGGGGCCGCTGGACCCCGTACTGGCTGCTGCTCCCCGGCATCCTGTGGCTGCTGGTCTTCTTCGCGCTGCCGATGATCTACCAGGCCTCCACGTCCGTGCAGACGGGCTCCCTGGAGGAGGGCTACAAGGTCACCTGGCACTTCGCCACGTACTGGGACGCGCTGTCCGCGTACTGGCCGCAGTTCGTCCGGTCCGTGCTCTACGCGGGCACCGCGACGATCCTGTGCCTCCTGCTCGGCTACCCGCTCGCGTATCTGATCGCCTTCCGCGCGGGCCGCTGGCGGAACCTGATCATGATCCTGGTGATCGCGCCGTTCTTCACCAGCTTCCTGATCCGCACCCTGGCCTGGAAGACGATCCTCGCGGACGGCGGGCCGCTCGTCGGCGCGCTCGACACGCTGCACGTCCTGGACGTCACCAACTGGCTCGGCTGGACCGCCGGCGACCGGGTCCTCGCCACGCCGCTCGCGGTGGTCTGCGGACTGACGTACAACTTCCTGCCGTTCATGATCCTGCCGCTCTACACCTCGCTGGAGCGCATCGACGGCCGGCTCCACGAGGCCGCGGGCGACCTGTACGCCCGTCCCTGGACGACCTTCCGCAAGGTCACCTTCCCGCTGTCGATGCCGGGTGTCGTCTCCGGCACGCTGCTGACCTTCATCCCGGCGGCCGGTGACTACGTCAACGCCGACCTCCTCGGCTCCACGGACACCCGCATGGTCGGAAACGTCATCCAGACGCAGTTCCTGAGAGTGCTCGACTATCCGACGGCCGCGGCGCTCTCCTTCATCCTCATGGCGGCCATTCTTCTCATGGTCACCCTCTACATCCGCAGGTCCGGGACGGAGGATCTGGTCTAAATGCCCTTCGTCAACTGGCTGAAAAGAAATCTCGTCGTCATCGCGGGACTGCTGACGCTCGCCTATCTCCTGCTGCCGAACATCATCGTGACGGTGTTCTCCTTCAACAAACCGAAGGGGCGCTTCAACTACGAATGGCAGCAGTTCTCCCTGGACGCCTGGAAGGACCCGTGCGGCGTCTCCGATCTGTGCGGCTCGCTGTCGGTCAGCCTCCAGATCGCGTTCTGGGCGACCCTCGGCGCCACGCTCCTCGGCACCCTGATCGCCTTCGCGCTGGTCCGTTACCGGTTCCGCGCCCGCGGCGCCGTGAACTCGCTGATCTTCCTGCCGATGGCGATGCCCGAGGTCGTCATGGCCGCCTCGCTGCTCACCCTGTTCCTCAACATGGGCGCCCAGCTGGGCTTCTGGACGATCCTCATCGCGCACATCATGTTCTGCCTGAGTTTCGTGGTGACGGCCGTCAAGGCGCGCGTGATGTCGATGGACCCAAAACTGGAGGAGGCGGCGCGGGACCTGTACGCGGGCCCGTTCCAGACCTTCGTCCGGGTCACCCTGCCGATCGCGGCGCCGGGAATCGCGGCGGGCGCCATGCTCGCCTTCGCCCTCTCCTTCGACGATTTCATCATCACCAATTTCAACGCCGGCTCGACCGTCACCTTCCCCATGTTCGTCTGGGGCTCGGCGCAGCGCGGAACGCCCGTTCAGATCAATGTCATCGGCACGGCCATGTTCGTCGTCGCCGTCCTGTTCGTCCTGGTTTCCATGGCCGTCGGCAATCGTCGCAACAGACAAAAGGCATAAGGGAGTTGAAATCATGGCCCCGAGCGCCATGAACCAGCGGAACAAGTGGATTCGTTCGCTGTCCGACGCCCAGCCGGTCCCGTACTGGCTGGACGACCCCGGCCGGCCCCGCCCCGAACCCGCCCTCACCTCCTCCGAGACCTGCGATCTGCTGGTCGTAGGCGGCGGCTACAGCGGACTGTGGACGGCGCTGATCGCCAAGGAACGCGACCCGCGGCGGGACGTGGTGCTGGTGGAGGGCCGCGAGGTGGGCTGGGCCGCCTCGGGCCGCAACGGCGGATTCTGCGCCGCCTCCCTCACCCACGGCCTGCCCAACGGCCTCGCCCGCTGGCCCGACGAGATCCACAATCTCCAGGAGCTGGGCGCCCGCAACCTCGACGCGATCGAGGCGGCGGTCGCCCGGCACTCCATCACTTGCGACTTCGAACGCACCGGCGAGATCGACGTCGCCACCGAGCCGTACCAGGCGCGGGAACTGCGCGAGTGGCACGAGGAGACCTCCCGTCGGGGCCTCGCCGAGGGCGTCGAGTACCTGGACGCCGAGGCGGTCCGGGAACAGGTGGACTCACCGACCTTCCAGGCGGGCCTGTGGGACCGCAGGGGCGTGGCGATGCTGCACCCGGCGAAGCTGGCCTGGGGCCTGAAGCGGGCGTGCGTGCAGCTGGGAGTCCGCGTCTACGAGCACACTCCCGCGCTGACGCTGAAGCCGTACGGCGCCGGCATGGCCGTACGCACCCCCTACGGCCGGATCCGCGCCCGCCAGGTCGCCCTCGGCACGAACATCTTCCCGAACCTGGTCAGACGCGTCCGCTCGTACACCGTCCCGGTCTACGACTACGCCCTGATGACCGAGCCGCTCAGCCCCGCTCGGCTGGCCTCCGTCGGCTGGAAGAACCGCCAGGGCCTCGGGGACAGCGCCAACCAGTTCCACTACTTCCGCCTGTCCGCCGACAACCGCATCCTCTGGGGCGGCTACGACGCGGTCTACCCCTACGGCGGCCGCGTCAACGCCGAGTACGACGACCGCCCGGAGACCTACGCCAAGCTCGCCGGACACTTCTTCACCTGCTTCCCGCAACTGGAGGGCGTCCGCTTCACCCACGCCTGGGGCGGCGCGATCGACACCTGCTCCCGCTTCTCGGCGTTCTTCGGCACCGCCCACCAGCAGAAGGTCGCCTACGCGGCGGGCTACACGGGCCTGGGCGTCGGCGCGACGCGCTTCGGCGCCGAGGTGATGCTGGACCTGCTGTCCGGCGAGCGCACGGAACGCACGGAACTGCACATGGTCCGCAAGAAGCCCCTGCCCTTCCCGCCGGAACCCTTCGCCTGGACGGGCATCGCCCTCACCAAGTGGTCCCTGGCCCGCGCGGACGCCCAGGGCGGCCGCCGCAACCTGTGGCTGCGCACGATGGACCGGCTGGGACTTGGCTTCGACAGCTGAAGCGGCGGCGTGTGAGACGGTTCACTCCAACGAGGGGCCCAAACCCGCGTAATGACCGCAAGGAGACCTCCCTCTCCCTCGTGACGCCCTCGTGACGCCCTGCGCGTTCGCGAGATTCGCGAAATTCACGAGTGAGAAGGAGACCATCCTGATGACCGGTGCGAAGACGGCGGTCGAGTGGCTCTTATCCGTCGCGTCCGATCCCGAGGCCTGCCGCTGGGAGTGGGAACGCAACCCGCTCGGGGTCACGCTGCTGCCGGCCGGCAGCGCGTGGGACGTGCTCATCCTGCCCGGCGAACTCGGCTACGCCACGCTCGACGTGCTCAGCCGCGTCCTCGACCAGCCGGGCCCCGTCCTCGTCGACTTCGGCGACGCGCGCATGGGGTTCTTCGTGCCGCCTGGCACGGCGGCCCGCTGGCTCGGCACGGGCATCCGCACGGCGGGCGCCGGCACCTGGATCGTCGTGCCGTACCCGGGCCGTTCCTCACCCGGCGGGGTCCGCTGGCTCGTCCCCCCGGACGGCTCGGGCACACTGACGGACCCGGCCCTGCTGGAACTGGCGATGCACGAGGCGGCGGCGGGGCTGGCAACGGAGAAAGACGGTTAGGACCTACGGGCTGCTCGGGGCGTCGTCGTCCGCCTGAGGAACAGCCACAGCGACGACAGCAGCACCGCGCACAGACACCAGCTGGCCACCACGTCCAGCGGCCAGTGGTAGCCGCGGCGGACCAGGCCGTAGCTCACGCCGAGAACGAGGACGAGGCAGGCGGTGACCAGCGCGCGGCGGGCGACGGGCGTGCTGAACCGGGGGAGCAGGAGCAGGGTCGCGCAGCCGTAGGCGATGGCGGCCGTGGCGGTGTGGCCCGAGGGGTAGAAGCCGGTTGCGGAAGGGACGGCCGGGGTGCCCGGGCGGTCCGTGAGTTCCTTGAGCGGGATGATCAGCGCCGGGACGAGGACCATGAGGAAGGCCGCGGCGCTGACGGGCAGCCACCAGCGGTCCGTACGGCGGGTTCGCAGGGCGACGTATCCGAGGGCGACGGTGAGGACCGGGACCGCGACCTGGACGTTGCCGAGGTCGGAGAGGAATTCGGAGAGACCGTCCGGGTGGACGAGGCCGCGGCTGACGCGCTGGTCCAGGCGGACGAGCGGTCCCTCCGCGAGCACCTGCCAGGTGATCAGGGCGAAGAGGAGCGCCGGGAGGCCGAGCAGGAGGGCCGGGAAGCTCGGGTGCTGCGCGGTGGTGGACTCGTCGAGATCCTGGTTCCCGGAGATCGGCATGGGACGTAGCTTGGCACGGGCGCAGATAACCACTGTCCACCCGTGCGACCCAGTGGAGGATCACGTGAACCAGCCGGAGAGCGACGGCGAGGGCCTTTTCGACCACTGCCCGTGGCTCTTCACCGAGCAGGCCTCGGAGGGACAGCGGGCGGCACAGGAACAGCGGCAGAAGCGGCTGCTCGGGGGAGCGGGGTCGGGGTCGGGGACCGTACGGCTCGGGGAGGGCTGCTTCGTCGCGGGGACGGCCGCGGTGTACCCGGACGTCCTGCACCTGGGCGACCGCTCGTACATCGCGGCCCACGCCTACGTCACCGGCGACATACGCACGGGCGCCGACTGCACGATCAACCCCTTCACGGTGGTGCGGGGCACCGTCACCCTCGGGGACGGGGTGCGCATCGGCGCCCACAGCTCGCTGCTCGCCTTCAACCACGGGACCTCGCCCGACCTGCCGGTCCATCAGCAGCCCGTCACCAGCCGCGGGATCACGATCGGCGACGACGTGTGGATCGGCTCCCACGTGGTCGTCGTGGACGGCGTCACCATCGGCGACCACTGCGTCATCGGCGCCGGCGCGGTCGTCACGAAGGACCTGCCCGCGTGGACGGTGGCGGCCGGCACCCCGGCCCGACGGATCCGCGACCGCCGCGACACACGCGCGACCGCACCGCGCGGCGCGGCACCGCACCCCGCCGAGGAGCGGTCGGCGCTCGTCGGTGAACTGTCCGCGTTCGCCGCCGCCGCCCGCGCCCAGGCCGCCGACCTGCTCGACCGCTGCCGGCAGCCCGGCACCGGCCGGTACGTCGACCGGCCCGGTGCCGAGCCGACCGTGCGGGCGCACTGCGACGCCGTCGAGATCGCCGATCTGCTGCTCGGAAAGGCGCCGCCCCACCTGCCCGCCGCCGAGCACGCGGCACGGCTGCGCGCCCTCCAGGACCCCGTCACCGGACTGGTCCCCGAGTACGGCGCGGCGCCACCGGTCCCGGGCCCGGCCGGGCTGCGGGAGGACGGGGCCTCGCCCTATCACGTGCTGTGCGTGGGCTACGCGCTGGACCTGCTCGGCAGTTCCTTCGCCCACCCGGTCCACACGGTGCGCACCACCACGGCGGACCGACTGGTCCGGCACCTGGCCGAGCTGCCCTGGCGCGACCGTGCCTGGCGCGCCGGGTCGTGGGTGGACTCCTGGGCCACCGCCGCGCACTGGAACCTGCGCCTCGGTGCGGAAGCGGCCGCCCCCGGGGCGCTGGAGGCGCTGTTCGGCTGGCTGCACACCCACGCCGACCCCTGGACGGGCATGTGGGGCTCACCCACCCCCGAGTCCGGGCGCCTCCAGATGGTCAACGGCTACTACCGGCTCACCCGGGGCTCCTTCGCCCAGTTCGGCCTGCCCGTACCGTACGCGGAGCGCGTGATCGACACGGTCCTCGACCACGCGCGCGACCCCCGCCACTTCGCGCCCGGCCGGGAGAACGCCTGCAACGTCCTGGATGTGATCCACCCCTTGTGGCTCTGCGCCCGGCAGACCACCCACCGCGCCGAGGAGGCCCGCTCCTGGGCGGCGAACCAGCTCACCGCCGCCCTGCGCCGCTGGCACCCGGGCCGGGGCTTCCCCTTCGGCCCCAGACCCGACGGCACCGGCCCTGGCCGTGAACCAGGCCTCCAGGGCACGGAGATGTGGCTCGCCATCGTCTGGCTGCTCGCGGATCTCGTCGGCCTCGCTGACGCCCTGGAATACCGCCCGCGGGGGATACACCGCCCCGAACCGGCACTCCCCGCCGAAAGAACAGCATGACTCCGGCTCACGGAATGGCTTCGATCCGCTCCAGGTTTTCCTCGCCCCATTCACCGAGGGGCGCCATCGCCGCATTGAGGGAACGACCGAAATCGGTCAGCGAGTACTCCACCTTCGGCGGCACCTGATGATGCACTTCGCGGTGGACGAGACCGCTGTGTTCCATCTCCCGGAGCTGAAGGATCAGCATCCTTTCGCTGATGCCGGCCACGGCCCGCCTCAACTCCCCGAATCGTAACGGCCCTTCACCGAGCGATAACAGAATCAGTCCCTTCCACTTTCCGCCCATGACGGCGATGGCGGCGTCCAGTCCGCACGTATAGGTGCGTTTCGTCATTCGGCCCTCCCACGAACAAGAATGTCAGTACCCGAGGAAAATGTAGGTACTTGAGGGAATGTACGCGATCGCCCAGCATGGATTCCCGTACGGAGAACAAGGGAGAGAAAACATGACTGGGGACAACCGCACATCGGTCACCGTCATCGGACTGGGCTCGATGGGCCGGGCGCTGGCCGAGGCGTTCGTGGCGGCGGGGCACCCGACGACCGTCTGGAACCGCACCCCGGGCCGGGCCGGGCCGTTGGTGGACCAGGGGGCGCAGCACGCCGCTTCCATCGCGGACGCGGTCACGGCGAGTGGACTGGTCGTCACCTGCCTGACCACCTTCGAGGACACCCGCGCGGCGCTGGAGCCCGCCGCGAGTGCCTTACGGGGACGAACGCTCGTCACCCTGAACAGCGGCTCTCCGGCCGGCGCCCGCGAGACGGCCGCCTGGGCCGCCGCGCACGGCGCCCGCCTGCTCACCGGAGCGGTCAAGAACGTACCGGCGGCGGTGGGAGCGCCGGACACCCTGCTCTATTACAGCGGCGACAAGGCCGTCTTCGACGAACACGAGACGACCCTGAAGGTGCTGGGCGGCGACACCGTCCATCTCGGGGAGCACCCCGATCTCGCCGCGCTGTACGAGATGGCGGTGGGCGCGATGCTGCTGCCCGCGCTCGTCGGCTTCTTCCAGGGTGCCGCCGCCGTCCAGGCACGCGGACTGCGGGTGGACTCGATGGTGCGGTTCGCCGGCAAGTGGCTGGACATGATCAAAGCGCTGCTGCCGGTCTACGCCGCGGAGATCGACAGCGGTGACTACAGCGATGCCGCCAGTTCGGTGAACCTCTTCCTCGCGGCCGCGGCCCATGACGACGACCTGAGCGAGGAGACGAACGTCGACACCACCTGGCTGGCGCCCCTGCATGACCTGGTGCGACGGGCGGCCGAGGCGGGCCACGGCGAACACAGCGTCTCGGCGCTGACCGAGGTGCTCAGGAAGTCGCCACTCGGAGGGGCGTAGATGGAGGTCGGCCGCCCCGGAACAGGGGGGGTGGTTCCGAGGCGGCCGTCCGGACCGGAACGTCGCGCGCCCCGGGGGGTTTGGGGCGGGCGACTGTCCGATCGGTGAGGAGATCCAGAGCTCACGCTCCGGTTGTGTGCGCGAGGGCACGACCAGGTCGAAGCTGGGGAGGCCTCGGCCTGATGTCACCCACAGTCCCCTGTGGGCGGGGTGTATCTCTCATCTGGGTAGAACCTACGACAAGGGTTGGGCGGAGGACAGGCCGCAGGGCCCGCTGTCATCCACCTCGCACACCTTCTTCACACGCTCTGCCGCTCGCCGCCCCGGTAGCGGAACCGGAGCGGCTCACCTGCCCCGATGCCGGCTCAGATGCGCGCGAGCCGGCGCCGGGGCGGATGCGAAGCCGACGTCAGACACGTGCGAAGGCCTGCTCGATGATGTCGAGGCCCTCGTTCAGCAGGTCCTCGCCGATCACCAGCGGGGGCAGGAAGCGGAGCACGTTGCCGTAGGTGCCACAGGTCAGGACCAGCAGCCCCTCGGCGTGGCAGGCCTTGGCAAGTGCGGCGGTCGCCTCCGGGTTCGGCTCCTTGGTGGCGCGGTCCTTGACCAGCTCGATGGCGATCATCGCGCCACGGCCACGGACGTCGCCGATGACGTCGAACTTGTCCTGCATGGCGGAAAGGCGCGCCTTCATCACGGCCTCGATGTTCTTCGCCCTGGCGTTGAGGTCGAGTTCCTTCATGGTCTCGATCGCGCCCAGGGCACCCGCGCAGGCCACCGGGTTGCCGCCGTAGGTGCCGCCCAGACCGCCGGCGTGCGCGGCGTCCATGATCTCGGCACGCCCGGTCACGGCGGCGAGCGGCAGACCACCGGCGATGCCCTTGGCGGTGGTGATCAGATCCGGGACGATGCCCTCGTCCTCACACGCGAACCACTGCCCCGTACGGCAGAAGCCGGACTGGATCTCGTCGGCGACGAAGACGATGCCGTGGTCGGAGGCGAACTTGCGGATCGCCGGCAGGAAGCCCTTGGCCGGCTCGATGAAACCGCCCTCGCCGAGCACCGGCTCGATGATGATGGCGGCGACGTTCTCCGCGCCGACCTGCTTGCTGATCTGGTCGATGGCCTGCGCGGCGGCCTCGGGACCGGCGTTCTCGGGACCGGTCGGCCAGCGGTAGCCGTACGCCACGGGCACGCGGTACACCTCGGGCGCGAACGGCCCGAAGCCGTGCTTGTAGGGCATGTTCTTGGACGTCAGCGCCATGGTCAGGTTGGTCCGCCCGTGGTAGCCGTGGTCGAACACCACGACGGCCTGCCGCTTCGTGTACGATCGCGCGATCTTCACGGCGTTCTCGACGGCCTCGGCGCCGGAGTTGAACAGCGCGCTCTTCTTGGCGTGTTCACCCGGGGTCAGCTCGGCGAGCGCCTCGGCGACCTCGACGTACCCCTCGTACGGCGTGACCATGAAACAGGTGTGGGTGAAGTCGGCGAGCTGCGCGGACGCCCGGCGCACGACGGCCTCGGCCGAGGCACCGACGGAGGTCACGGCGATGCCCGACCCGAAGTCGATCAGCCGGTTCCCGTCGACGTCCTCGATGATCCCGCCACCGGCCCGCGCCGTGAACACGGGCAGCACGGACCCCACACCCTGCGCGACCGCGGCGGTGCGGCGGGCCTGCAACTCCTGCGACTTCGGTCCGGGAATGGCGGTGACGACGCGACGCTCCTGCGGAAGTGCGGTCATGCGGGGCTCCTGGGGTGGTGCGGACGGGGGGTGTACGGAAGGGGTGTACGACGGGGGTGTACGGACACTTCGCTTCTTTTCTCGCAGGCTAGGGCGGGGGGAGGGGGGTGGGCATGCTCCATGTGGGCGTTGTCGGCGGGGCGGCTTGTCCGGGGTGGACATGGCGGTCCCGTGGGGCTGGTGCCCACGCCCCGGCCGTGTAAGCGGTGAACTCCCCAGGGGAGGGGGTTAGATTGGCTCGCTGATGGTGGACGGAGCGGCTGGTCAGGGGGCAAGGGCTATGGACAGCGACGGGACGCAGGAGGCGCGGGGTACGCATGCGAACCCGGTGCCGCGTCCGGCGGGGCCGCCGGAGGTGCCCGCGGTGCCGCCGAACGGCCACAGCGTGCCGCCGAACGGACCCGGTGCGGCGTCGGGCGGATCCGCTGTGCCGCCCCGGCCGGCCCGGGCGCCAGGGGTGCCTCCGATGCCGGACGGGTCCTCGTTCCTGACCTGGCTGCGTACGCCCCGGCCCGAGGCGCTGCCCGGCGTGTGGCGGTTCGGGCACCGGCCGCGGCCGGCGGAGGAGCCGGAGCGGATTCCGACGCGGCAGCTTCTGGCCGGTGCGGTGATCGCGTTCCTGTGCGGTTGGCTGCTGTGCTCGCTGCTGTACAACGGCTATCTCGGCGGCTTCTGGCTCTGGCCGTGGTTCGTGCTGGCGCCGGATTCCTGGGCCCTCGGCAAGGCCGGGGCCGTGGGAGGCGTGGCCTCGTACATCTACGAAGGCCTCGTGTTCTTCGCGATCTTCGCGCTCTTCGGAAGGATCGGGCATTGGCCCGAGCTGTGGCGCCGGTGCGGCCCAGCCGCCTGGCGCCGCAGTACGCCGGGCGACACCCCGCCGCCCGTTCCCGAAGCCGACCCCGCCGAATGGCCCGCCCTGCGCGCCGCAGGAGCCGTCGACGCCGCCGAGCGGCTTGCCGCCGACGCGCGGGCCGGGCTCATCCGGGACGTCGACCACGCCCGGATCGCCCGCGCCTGGCAGGGCGTCCGCAGCGGCCGGCACAGTCTGGCGACCTTCAGCGGTGCCGTCCTCCAGGATGGTGCCGCCGCCTGCCTGCACCCCTCCGGCGCCCGCGACCTGCCCGCCCGGCTGGCCCGGCACGACCTGCTCACCGGGCAGGTACGGCTCGGCACCAGCGCCGACGACCCGCGCAATCCGTACGCCTACCGCGGCACCGGCCTCGCCCTCGGCCCGGAACTGCTCGGCACCTCCCTGCTCGCCGTCGGCCCCGCCGGCTCCGGAAAGACCGGTGCCGTCGTGCGGCCCCTCGCCGAGTCGCTGTGTCTGCATGCTCTCGCCGGGCGGGCCGCCGTCGTCGTGGTCGGGGCGGCGGGGGCCGGGCTCGGGCCGGCCGACGCGTATGACGTCGTCGTGCGGATCGGGAACCAGGAGTCCGAGTACGACCTGGATCTGTACGGAGGGACCGGCGACCCGGACGAGGCCGCGGCCGTGCTCGCCGAGGCGCTGGTGGGGGATCTCGCCGATCCGCATCCGGGGAGTGACAGCCGGCGATCCACCACCGTGCTCGCCCAGTTGCTCGGGCCGTTCCGGGCCGTGCACGGGCGTTTTCCGTCCGTACCGGAGCTGCGGCAGCTGCTGGACGGGGCGCCGGGGCCGCTGGCCGCGCTGCGGCAGGGGCTTCAGGACGCCGGGCAGGAGTCGCTGCTGCGGGAACTGGACGCGCGGGAGCGGCAGATGGGGCAGCCGGGAGATGTCGGCGGGGTGCTCGCGGATCGGGTCGCCCTGCTGGATCGGCCCGCCTTCGCCTCCTTCTTCGACACCTCCGGGGCCACCCGGCCCTTCACCCTCAAGGCCCTCGACCATCCCGTCCGGGTGCGTATCGACCTGCCCGAGCGCGGGCACGCCGACGCCTCCCGGATGCTGGCGCGGCTGGTGCTCGCGCAGTTCTCGGCGAGTGTCTCCGTACGGGAGGACCGGTCGCTTTTCGCCTGTCTGCTGCTCGATGACGCGACCGGGGTGGTGACACCCGAGGCCGTGCGCGGCATCCAGCGGCTGCGGTCCGGCAACGCCGGGGTTGTGCTGACCCTGCGGACGCTGGACGACGTGCCCCGGCCGCTGCGCGGGCCGCTGCTCGGGGCCACCGGCTGCCGGATGGCGCTGTCGGGGCTCACTCCGTGGGACGGGCAGGACTTCGCCGAGGTGTGGGGCAAGGAGTGGACCGAGGCCCGGGACGTCACCGACCGGCAGATCATCGCGGAGACACCCGCAGGCAAGGCCGTGCACATGCTGCGCCGGGTGATCACCGGCAAGGCCCCGACCGCGCGGGCGGTGACCGTGCGGCAGGTCGAGCGGGAACGCTGGTCCGCCTCCGAGCTGGCGCACGGGGTGCCGGCCGGGCACGCGGTGCTGTCGCTGACCGACGTCAAGGGCGAGCACGCGCCACCGCTGCTGGTGGATCTTCGGGGCTGACGTCTTCCGGCCGGTGCGGGTACGCGGGGATCGTACGGTGAGGCAGAATCGTCACAGGTCGTTCATACGTGGCGGCCAAAAGTACACAAAGATCACACACATCCTGACGCAGACCTGAAGGCCTCATGCCCCCGATGCTCGCCTCGCTCGTCCACCACTCCGCGCTGAAACTCTCCGTGCGGGCAGGCGAAGACCGCCTCGACGTGCCGGTCCGCTGGGCGCACGTCAGCGAGCTCGCCGACCCCGTCCCCTACATGGAGGGCGGGGAACTGCTGCTGATCACCGCGCTCAAACTGGACGCCGAGGACCCGGAGGCCATGCGCCGCTACGTACGGCGGCTGGTCGGGGCCGGGGTGGTCGGGCTCGGCTTCGCCGTCGGCGTCAACTACGAGGAGATCCCCAAGGCGCTCGTCGACGCGGCCGAGGAGGAGGGCCTGCCGCTGCTGGAGGTGCCGCGCCGCACGCCCTTTCTCGCCATCAGCAAGGCCGTGTCCGCCGCGATCGCCGCCGACCAGTACCGCGCCGTCACAGCCGGGTTCGCCGCCCAGCGCGAGCTGACCAGGCAGGCCCAGACGGGCGGGCCCGAGGGGCTGCTGGCCGCGCTGGCCTCGCAGGTCGACGGGTGGGCCGCGCTGTACGACGCCTCGGGCGCCGTCGTCGCCACGGCACCGGAGTGGGCCGGGCGGCGGGCCGCGCGGCTCACCGGCGACGTGCAGCGGCTGCGGGAACGGTCCGCGCCCGCCTCCTCGGTGGTCGGCGGACCGGAGAACGAGGACCGGGTCGAACTGCACACCATCGGCACGGGCCGGCGTCCCCGGGCGGCCCTCGCCGTGGGCACGGCCGCCACCCTCGGCACCGCCGAGCGCTACGCCGTCCACTCGGCCATCGCACTGCTGACCCTGACCACCGAACGCTCCCGGTCCCTCCAGGCGGCCGAGCAGCGGATCGGCGTGGCGGTGCTGCGCATGCTGCTGGCCGGTGAGCCGGACCACGCGCGCGCGGTCGCCGGGGACCTGTACGGCGGGCTGCTGGACGCGCCGTTCCGGATGCTGGTCGCGGAGCGGGTGCCGGTGTCGGCCTCCGCCGCGCTGGCCCGCGCCGAGGCCCGGGCGGGCGCCCCGGCCGCCGACCGGGCCTCCGCCGCCGCGCTCGCCGCGGCCGACACGAACGGCGACCCCCTCGCGGCGCTCGCCGACGTCATGGAGTCCGCCGCGGCCCGGGCCGGCGAGGCCGTCCTCGTCGTGCCGGAGGGGGAGCGGCTGGTGATGCTGGCCGCGGACGGCGGTGCCGCCGCGGCGGCCTGCGGGGAGTACGCGGCCGCCCTGGAGTCGGCCCGGGCCGGCGTACGCGAGAAGGTACCGGGCGGCGAGGACGACGAACTGGTCGTGGGCCTGTCGGCGCCGGCCGGGCCCATCGCCGCGTCCGCCGCGTACAAGCAGGCCGAGCAGGCGCTGTCGGTGGCGCGGCGGCGCGGGTGCGTCCTCGTGGAGCACGAGCAGATGGCGGCCGGATCCGTGCTGCCGCTGCTGGCGGACGACGCGGTACGGGCCTTCGCCGACGGGATGCTGCGACCGCTGTACGAGCACGACGCCACGGGCCGCGGCGACCTCGTGGCCTCCCTGCGCGCCTGGCTGTCCCGGCACGGCCAGTGGGACGCGGCGGCGGCCGACCTCGGCGTCCACCGCCACACCCTGCGCTACCGCATGCGCCGGGTCGAGGAGATCCTCGGCCGCTCCCTGGACGACGCCGACGCGCGGATGGAGCTCTGGCTCGCCCTGAAGGCGACCTCCTCGGACTGAAGGACCCTGCGCCAAACCGTAGTGTCCCCGCCCGCCACTGCTACGCCCCGGACAAACGACCTTCGGCCACGCCGCGCCTACCGTGGGACCCGCAGTATCAGGATCACCCCCAACGCCGAAGGGCCGGAACCCATATGACTTCCACCCACGCCTTCTGGCTCGCCGGCCGCCAGGCCACCGGCGAGGACACCTTCGACGTCACCTCCCCGTGGGACGGGCGGCTCGTCGGCAAGGTGAGCGTGCCGACGGACGCGCAGGTCGAGGAGGCCGTGGCCGCCGCGTACGCCGTGCGGGACGAGTTCGCCGCCACCGAGGCCCACGTTCGGGCCGCCGCCCTCGACCACGTCAGCAAGCGCCTCGTCGAGCGCACCGAGGAGATCGCGCAGCTGATCTCGGCCGAGAACGGCAAGCCGCTCAAGTGGGCGCGCGGCGAGGTCGGACGGGCCGTGTCCGTCTTCCGGTTCGCGGCCGAGGAGGCCCGGCGGTTCAACGGCGGCGAGGCCCAGCGGCTCGACACCGACCTCGGCGGCCAGGGCCGGCTCGCCCTCACCCGCCGCTTCCCGAAGGGCGTCGTGCTCGGCATCGCGCCCTTCAACTTCCCGCTCAACCTCTGTGCCCACAAGGTCGCCCCGGCCATCGCCGCCGGCGCGCCGATCATCCTGAAGCCTGCCCCGGCGACCCCGCTGTCCGGGCTGGTCATCGGCGAGCTGCTCGCCGAGACCGAGCTCCCGGCGGGCTCCTGGAGCATCCTGCCGGTCGCCAACGACAAGATGCCCGCCCTGGTGCAGGACGAGCGCCTGCCCGTGATCTCCTTCACCGGCTCCGAGAAGGTCGGCTACGCGATCATGGACTCGGTGCCGCGCAAGCACTGCACCCTGGAGCTGGGCGGCAACGGCGCGGCCGTCGTGCTCGCCGACTGGGCGAGCGAGGAGGACCTGGACCGGGCGGCGAACCGCATCGCCACCTTCTCCAACTACCAGGGCGGCCAGTCCTGCATCTCCGTCCAGCGGGTCATCGCGGACGCCTCCGTGTACGACCGGCTGCTGCCGCGCATCGTCGCCGCCGTCGAGGCCCAGGTCACCGGCGACCCGAGCGACGACGCGACCGACGTCGGGCCGCTGGTCAGCGAGGACGCCGCCAAGCGCGTCGAGGCGTGGGTCCGGGAGGCGGTCGACGCCGGTGCCCGGCTGATCACCGGCGGCAAGCGCGACGGCGCCTCGTACGCGCCGAGCGTGCTGGCCGACGTACCGGCCGATGTCACCCTCTCCTGCGAGGAGGTCTTCGGGCCGGTCCTCACCGTGCAGAAGGTGAACGGCGAGGCCGAGGCCTTCGCCGCCGTCAACGACTCCAAGTACGGCCTCCAGGCGGGCGTCTTCACCCACGACCTCCAGACCGCCTTCCGGGCCCACCGCGCCCTGGAGGTCGGCGGCGTCGTCGTCGGCGACGTGCCGTCCTACCGCGCCGACCAGATGCCGTACGGCGGCGTCAAGCAGTCCGGCGTGGGCCGGGAGGGCGTGCGGTTCGCGATGGAGGACTACACGTACGAGCGCGTGATGGTGCTCACCGGCCTCGCCCTCTAGCTCATGGGAACCATTTTCATATAGGCTGGGCGAAGAGGCCCGGCACCGATGCCTTCCGGTGCCGGGCCCCTTCTTTTACGCCGGCCCGCTCCGGACCCTCAACCGGAGAAGCCGACGTGCGCGAGCCGCAGCGGGCCGCGCAGTCTCAGACGCACGTCGTGCACGCCCGCGGCGGCGACGGACGCGCCGAGCCAGACGTAGTCGTACGGGCTTGATGTGGGCGTCGCGGTCGACAGCAGCGCGAGTGCCGGGCCGCCGTCGAGGGACAGCTCGACCGTGCCCTCACCGGCCACCTCCACCGTCACGCCCAAGACGCCGGAACCGAAGTCGCAGGCGCGGTAGACCAGTTCGCCCGTCGCCCCGTCCGCCGGCGTCACCGCCTCGCCCGACACCTTCGTACGGTCGACGATCTCGATGCCGCTCTGCTCGTCGAAGCCGGCCGCGGCCAGACCGCCCGTGACGACCGCGCGCGGCTGGGCGGGCTCGCCGTCGAGCGTGACGGTCGTACGCAGCCGGACGTCCTCGCTGGAGGCCCCGGCCAGCAGCTCGTACGCGCCCGGCTCCAGACGCCACCGGTCCTGGGCCACGTCCCAGAACTCGAAGGCGGACAACGGCACCTGGAAACCCAGCTCCGCCGTCGCCCCGGGGGCGAGGGTGACGCGTCGGTGGTCCAGCAGCTCGCGGCGCGGACGCGGCACGGACGGGTCGACGGCCCGGGCGTAGAGCTGGGCGACCTCGTCGGCGGTGACGTCACCGGTGTTGGTGACCGTGAAGGAGACGTGCACCGACCCGTCCTCCACCCGGGCCGTCAGGCCGTCGTACCCGAACGACGTGTACGACAGGCCGTGCCCGAAGGGGAACAGGGGCGTGCCCCCGAAGTACAGGTACGTCTGCCGGCTCCCGATCACGTCGTAGTCGAGGAGGCCGGGCAGGTCGGCGTCGTCGGCGTACCAGGTCTGCGGGAGGCGGCCGGCGGGGGAGACGTCGCCGGCCAGCACGCGGGCCAGGGCGGTGCCTGCCGCCTGACCGCCGTGCGCCGTCCACAGCACGGCCGGGAGGTCAGCCGGGTCGATTGCGTACGGGTACGCGGAGACCAGCGCCAGCACGGTCGCGGGGTTCGCCGCCCGAGCGGCCCGCAGCAGCCGCTCCTGCTGCCCGGGCAGGCGCAGGGTCGTACGGTCCTCGGTCTCCCGGCCGTTGATGTGCGGGTCGTTGCCCGCCACCACCACGACCACGTCGGCCTGCGCTGCGGCCCGCGCCACCGCCTCCTCGCCGCGCTCGGTGACGACCAGCTCGAAGACCTCGGGATCTTCGTCGGCAACCTTCAGGCCGTCGGCGGAGACACACACGTGGCGACCCGTTCCCAGGTGCTTCAGGAGGTGCCCGTTCTCGTGCGGTTCCAGGCGGAACGTCTCCTGGACGATCCAGCCTCCGGGCTGGTCGGCGGAGGCGCGGACGCGGCCGTCTTCGGCGACCGAGAGGTAGCGGCCGTCGGGCGCGCGCAGGGTCAGCACGCCCTCGCCCCAGTCGACCAGCGCCAGCTCGGTGCCGGTCGCGTCGGTGGTGAGCGCGGGCAGGTCCGTGCGGCCCGCGAGCAGCGCCGGGTCGAGCGCGCCCTCGGCGCCGCGCACCTCGTCGGCGGCGTCCTCGACCACCGGTACGTGCAGGAAGGCGCCCGCGGAGGTCTTCAGCCGGACCCGGTCCACACCCTCCGCGAACTCCACCCGCTCCGCCCCGAACCGCTCGTACAGGCCCTCCAGCGGAGTCGAGCGGCGGATGAGCGTGCCGCTGTACCAGTCGCGCTTGCACTCGTCGGCGAGCAGCCCGACCACAGCGACCCGGGTGTCCGGGGCGAGCGGCAGCACCCCGTCGTTCTTCAGCAGCACGATCGCCTGCTCGGCGGCCTCCTGCGCGAGGGCGCGGTGCGCCGGGGTGTCGAACTCGCTGGTGGCGTCGTGCGGGTCGTACTCCGGGTCGAACTCACCCAGCCGGAAGCGGACCGAGAGCTGCCGGCGGACGGCCGTGTCGACGTCGGCCTCGGTCAGCAGCCCGCGCTCCAGGGCGCCGCGCAGACGCCCGATCATCTGCGAGGAGTCCGTGCCGTGGTCCGTGAAGCTGTCGACGCCCGCCACGAGGGAGGCCGCGGTGGCCTCCTCGTGCGTGTCGAAGTAGTGCTCGGAGTCGACCAGGTTGCTCGGCGCGCCCGCGTCCGAGCAGACCAGCAGCTCCTCCTCGGTCCAGGCGCGCAGATGCTCGCGCAGGTACGGGGAGACGTGGTTGGGGCGGCCGTTGACCAGGTTGTACGCCGGCATCACCCCGGCCACCGCACCCGCCTCGACGGTCTCGCGGAAGGCACGCAGGTCGTACTCGTGCAGCACACGCGGACGCACCGAGCTCGACGTCGTGGACCGGTCCGTCTCGTTGTTGTGGGCGAGCCAGTGCTTCAGCACGGGCGCCGTGCGCCAGTAGGTCGGGTGGTCGCCGCGCAGGCCGTGCGTGTAGGCGGTGGCGATCGCCGAGGTGAGCTTCGGGTCCTCCGAGTAGCCCTCCTCGTTGCGGCCCCACAGGGGGTGGCGCAGCAGGTTGACCGTCGGCGCCCAGACGTTGAGGCCGACCCGGTCGTCCTTGGCGCGCATCGCGCGGACCTCCTTGGACACCGCGTCGCCGACGCGCCGCACCAGCTCCGGGTTCCAGGTGGCACCCAGGCCGACGGCCTGCGGGAACACCGTCGCCGGGCCCATCCACGCCACGCCGTGCAGGGCCTCCTGGCCGGTGCGGAAGGCGGAGATGCCGAGCCGTTCGACGGCGGGCGCGAACTGGTGCAGGAAGGCGATCTTCTCCGCCGGCGCGAGCCGCGACAGGAGGTCGTCGATCCGCTTCGCGAACGGCAGGCGCGGATCGCGGAACGGCGGACTGGGCGGCGTGTGTGCGGTCACGTGGGTTTCCCTCTGGGATGGAGCGGCAGGGCCCTTTCGAAGCGCTTCGATGCTCATTCGACGTGGGGGCGGGTGTCAAGACACCTCGGCGCAACAACTCGCGGCATTCGGCGGCATTCCAAGCGGCATAGGACTCAGGTCGCGATCGTGCATACCTCGGAGGAATCTTGGAATCGCCCCTTGTGCACCCCTGGGTGTTCACTTAACCTCGCAGCAACATCGAAGCGCTTCGACTGTGAAGTCCGCCACCAGGTGGTGCGCATTCCTCGTCACGCGTCGGAGTATCGCTTCGGCTCAGCCAGTTCCACTCGAGACACCGCAGCCGACGGCCCACCGCCGGGTGTCCTGGTGCGCCATGAAGGGTTGACGCAATGACGCCGAACGCCGCCTCCGCCTCCTCCGGACCGAGCCGGAGAAGTTTCCTCGCCTCCACGGCGGTCGCCACCGCAGCGGTGGCGGGCGGGATGCCGCTGCTCGCCGCCTGTGGCGGGTCGGACAGCGGGGGGCGGGACGGCACCACGGCCGGCAAGAACGCCAAGAAGCTGCTGCCGGCGTACGTCGCCAGCAATGTGGTGACGCCGGACATCCCGTCCAAGAACGGCTCGGCGATGGGCTTCACCAGCAAGCTCGACCTCGCCGACCTCAAGACCTCGGTGCCGAAGAAGCTCGGCAAGGGCAGCTCGATCAAGATCATGTCGCCGTTCTGGGGGACTCCGCCGAAGGGCGGCAACGCCTACTACAAGGCGATGAACGACCTGATCGGCGTCGACATCACCTGGCAGAACCAGGACGGCGTGACCTACGACGAGAAGCTCGGCGCGGTCCTCGCCTCCAGCGACGTGCCGGACGTCGTGGTCATCCCCAGCTGGAACATGGGCGGCAAGATACCCAGCGCCATCATCAGCAAGTTCGTCGATCTCGGGCCGTACCTGTCCGGGGACGCGATCAAGAAGTACCCGAACCTCGCGGCCATCCCGAGTGGCGCCTGGCAGTACTCCATCTTCGGCGGCAAGCTGCGCGGCCTGCCCCAGCCCGCCCCGTCCGTCGTCGGCATCGTGCCCTTCTACCGCAAGGACATCTTCGACAAGGAGGGCTGGGAACTCCCCAAGTCCCCGGACGAGTTCCTCGCCCTCGCCAAGGAGATCACCCGGCCCAAGGCCAAGGTGTGGGCCTGCGACGACATGAAGTGGACCGCCTTCAACATCTTCGGAGTGCTCTCCGGCAGCGAGAAGCCGCTCGGCTGGAACCTGACCGACGGCAAGATGCTCTACCGCGTCGAGACGGAGGAGTACCTCGAGGCGCTGGAGTGGACGCGCAAGCTGTACTCGGCGGGTGTGGTCCACCCCGACGCCAAGGCCGTCAACCAGGGCACCGCGGCTGACCGTTTCACCTCCGGTCAGGTCCTGATGTACAACCAGAACATCTCGGACTGGTGGGGCAAGATGGCCGAGCAGATCGGCCAGAACCCCGACTTCCGTATCTCCGGCATGGACATCTTCGGCGCCGACGGCGGCGACCCCACGCTGTGGGCCGGATCGCCCGCGGGCATCTTCGCCTTCGTCAACAAGAAGGCCTCCAAGGCGGTCATCGAGGACATCCTGGCCGCCGCCAACGTCACCGCCGCCCCGTACGGCACCAAGGAGTACATGCTCACCAACTACGGGGTCGAGGGCACGCACTACACCGTCAAGGACGGGGTGCCCACCAAGAACGACAAGGGCAACCAGGAGGTCATGAACGCCTACGTGATGCTCGCCAGCCCCGCCCCCACCATCGCGCACCCGGACCTCCCGGACATCGCGAAGGAGCAGGTGGAGTGGCAGCAGCGGATGGGCGCCTTCACCAAGAAGTCCACCTTCTGGGGCATGCAGATCACCGAGCCCGCCCGCTACACCAACCTCTCCAACGACTTCGAGCAGCTGGAGGACGACGTCGTCCGCGGCCGCAAGAAGATCAGCGACATGCAGCAGGCCGTCTCCGACTGGAAGAAGCAGGGCGGCGACAAGCTGCGCGACTGGTACCAGAAGCTGCACGACGACAACGGTTCCGCGCAGTGACCCGGGCCTGAGGCAAGGAGAAAGCCGTGTCCCACAGCACGGTGCCTCGCAGCAGGGCCGAGGCGAAGAAGACCGAGGCGGCTCCCCGGGCGGCGGACGCCCCCGGGGAGGGGCCGGAGAAGAAACTCTCCGGCAGGCTGAGCCTCCGGTTGCGGTTCCGCCGCGACCGCACACTGATCCTCATGACCCTGCCGGCCGTCGCGCTGGTCCTGGTCTTCAACTACATACCGATCCTGGGCAACGTCGTCGCTTTCCAGGATTACGATCCGTACGTCAGCGACAACGGCTTCATCGCCATGCTGGAGAGCCCTTGGGTGGGCTTCGAGCAGTTCCAGCGGGTCTTCGCGGACTCGGCGTTCTGGGACGCCGTGCAGAACACGTTCGTGCTGTTCTTCCTCCAGCTGGTGCTGTTCTTCCCGGTCCCCATCCTGCTCGCGCTGCTCATCAACAGCGTGATCAGGCCCCGGATCCGGGCGGTGTCGCAGGCGATCCTCTACCTGCCGCACTTCTTCTCCTGGGTGCTGGTCATCACCGTCTTCCAGCAGATCTTCGGCGGCGCCGGCATCATCGCGCAGACGTTGCGGCAGCGCGGGTACGAGGGCTTCGACCTCATGACCGATCCCGGGATCTTCAAGTTCCTGGTGACGGCGGAGGGCGTCTGGAAGGACGCGGGCTGGGGCATCATCGTCTTCCTCGCCGCGCTCGCCTCCGTGAGCCCCGACCTGTACGAGGCGGCGGCCATGGACGGGGCCGGGCGCTGGCGCCGCATGTGGCACGTCACGCTGCCCGCGCTGCGGCCCGTGATCGCCCTGCTGCTGGTGCTGCGGGTCGGTGACGCGCTCACGGTCGGCTTCGAGCAGATCCTGCTGCAACGCGACGCGGTGGGGCCAGGGGCGGCGGAGGTCCTCGACACCTACGTCTGGTGGAACGGCGTCCGCAACCAGGACTTCGGCTACGCGGCCGCCGCGGGGCTGATCAAGGGCCTGGTGAGCGTGGCCCTCGTCCTCGCCGCGAACAAGGTGGCCCACTTCATGGGCGAGCAGGGGGTGTACAAGAAGTGACCGCCGTCATGGACAAGGCCGCCATCGAGGAGGCGGCGCGTGAACCCCGCTGGTGGGAGGCTCCGCCGAGGCCCGTCTGGGAGGAGGAGCCCAGCAAGGCCGGGGTCGCCGGCAAGGGCATCGTCCTGGTCGGCGCCTGTCTCGCCGTGCTGTTCCCGCTGTGGATCGTCATCGTCACGAGCCTGTCCTCGAAGAAGACCATCACCGAGGCCGGCGGGCTGGTGATGATCCCGAAGGACATCACCTTCATCGCCTACCAGGAGCTGCTGAGCGGCGGGCAGGTGACCCGGGCGGCGATCGTCAGCGTGGGCGTCACGCTGGCCGGCACGCTGTTCTCGATGACGGTGTCGGTTCTCGCGGCGTACGGGCTGTCCCGGAGCGGGTCGCTCGGGCATCGCTGGCTGCTGATGACGTTGCTCGCGACGATGTTCTTCGGGGCCGGGCTCATTCCGACGTATCTGCTGGTGCAGTCGCTGGGGCTGACGGACACGTACCTCGCGCTGATCCTGCCGAGCGCGGTCAGTGTCTTCAACATCCTGGTCCTGCGCGCGTTCTTCATGGGGATCTCCCCGGAGCTGATCGACAGCGCGCGGATCGACGGGGCGGGGGACTGGCGGATCCTGTGGCAGATCGTCCTTCCGCTCTCGCGGGCCGTGGTCGCGGTGATCACGTTGTTCTACGCGGTCGGGTACTGGAGTGCGTGGTTCAACGCGTCGATCTACCTCAGTGACCAGGACATGATGCCGTTGCAGAACGTCATGATTCAGCTGGTGCAGAAGCAGGAGGCGCCGGTGGGGGCGAGCCAGGCGATCAAGACGGGGCAGATTTCCGGGCTGGCTATTCAGATGGCCGTGATGGTGATGGCGTTGCTGCCGGTTGCCGTGATCTCGCCGTTCGTCCAGAAGCATTTCAAGAAGGGCATGCTCACGGGGGCCGTCAAGGGGTGATGCCCCTTGTGTGAGTTCTCGCCGTAGGGCTGTCGGTTGTTTGTCGTGTGCCGCTGCGTTGTGGCTTGTCGCGCGGTTCCCCGCGCCCTTCAAGCCTTTCCCCAACTCTTTTGCAAGAACCGAGGTATGTCATGCGCACGTTCCCCCTCAGCAGACGCGCTGTGCTCGCCGGGACCGCCGCCACGGCCGCGGTCGCTGCCCTTCCGGTCCTCCAGGGGCAGGCGCAGGCCGCCGCCCCCGCCGCAGGCGGTGCCTACCGCTGGCGCAATGTCGTCCAGGGCGGCACCGGATTCGTGACCGGCGTCCTCTTCCACCCCACCGTCCGCGGCCTCGCCTACGCCCGCACCGACATCGGCGGCGCCTACCGCTGGGACGACCGGACCGACCGCTGGATCCCGCTCACCGACCACATCGGCTGGGACGACTGGAACCTCCTCGGCGTCGAGGCCATGGCCGTCGACCCGGCCCACCCGAACCGGCTGTACCTCGCCCTCGGCACCTACGCCCAGTCCTGGGCCGGCAACGGGGCCGTGCTGCGCTCCGAAGACCGGGGGGCCACCTGGAAGCGCACCGACCTCACCGTGAAGCTCGGGGCCAACGAGGACGGGCGCGGCTGCGGGGAGCGGCTGCTCGTCGACCCGCGCGACAGTGACACCCTCTGGCTCGGCACCCGGCACGACGGGCTGCTCAAGTCGACCGACCGGGGCGCCACCTGGAAGGCCGTGAGCTTCCCGGCCGCCCCCAGCGCCACCGGCCAGGGCATCACCCTCCTCGTCGCCGCGGGCCGCACCGTCTACGCCGGCTGGGGCGACTCCGACGGCACCTTGGCGAACCTCTACAGAACCGCCGACGGCACCACCTGGAAGGCCGTCCCCGGGCAGCCCGCCGGCACCGCCGCCAAGGTCCCGGTCCGCGCCGCGTACGACCGGCATACGTGCGAGCTGTACGTGACGTACGCCAACGCCCCCGGCCCCAACGGCCAGTCCGACGGCAGCGTGCACAAGCTGCGCACCACCAGCGGCAAGTGGAGCGAGGTCACGCCGGTGAAGCCGGGCGGCACCACCGCCGACGGGTCCGCCGACAGCTTCGGCTACGGCGGTGTCGCCGTGGACGCCCGTCGCCCCGGCACGCTCGTCGTCTCCACCAACAACCGCTGGGCCGACATCGACACCGTCTTCCGCTCCACGAACGGCGGCCGCACCTGGACGTCCCTGAAGGACAGGGCCGTCTTCGACGTCTCCGAGACCCCCTACCTCAAGTGGGGCGCCGACAAGCCCAAGTTCGGCTGGTGGATCCAGGCCGTCGGCCTCGACCCGTTCGACTCCGAGCACATCGTCTACGGCACCGGCGCGACCCTCTACGGCACCCGTGACCTCAAGAACTGGGCCCCGCAGATCCGCGGCCTGGAGGAGGCGTCCATACGGCAGCTGGTCTCGCCTCCGACCGGCGAGGCGCATCTGATCAGCGGCTCCGGCGACGTCGGCGTCATGTACCACGAGCGGCTCACGGCGTCCCCCTCGCGCGGCATGGCGTCGAACCCGGTGTTCGGTACGACGACCGGACTCGCGCTGGCCGCGGCCAAGCCCTCGTACGTCGTGCGGGCCGGGTGGGGCGACCACGGCAACGGCGCCTACTCGAACGACGGCGGCAAGACCTGGGCGCCCTTCAAGGCGCAGCCCGCCATCGCCAAGGACGCGCCGGGGCCGATCGCCACCAACGCCGACGGCAGCGTGCTGCTGTGGTCCTTCGCGCACTGGGACGGCACCACGTACCCGGCCCACCGCTCGGCGGACAACGGCGCCACCTGGACCGAGGTCACCTCCTACCCGAAGGGCGCCGCCCCGGTCGCGGACCCGGTCGATCCGAAGCGCTTCTACGCCTTCGACACCGCCACCGGCACACTGCACGCCAGCACCGACGGCGGCCTGACCTTCACCGCCCGGGCCACCGGCCTGAACTCGGGCGACACCGAGTTCCGGCTCGTCGCGGCCCCCGGCCGCTCCGGCGACCTGTGGCTGAGCCTGAAGTGGAACGGGCTGTACCGCTCCACCGACGGCGGCGCGACCTTCACCAAGGTCGGCAGCTGCTGGGCGTCGTACACGCTCGGCTTCGGCAAGGCGGCCGAGGGCGCCTCCTACCCGGCGGTCTACATGGTCGGCTCCACCGAGACCATCACCGCCGTCTACCGCTCCGACGACGAGGCGAAGACCTGGACGCGGATCAACGACGACCAGCACCAGTGGGGCTGGATCGGCGCGGCCATCGCCGGTGACCCGCGCGTCTACGGCCGGGTCTACATCGCCACCAACGGGCGCGGAGTGCAGTACGGGGAGCCCGCCTCATGACCGGGAGGAAACAGCCCGGCCTGAGCGATGCCACCCGCGGGCGTCTCCTCTTCGGCGGCGACTACAACCCGGAACAGTGGCCGCAGGAGACCTGGCTCGAGGACGTCCGGCTGATGAAGGACGCCGGCGTCAACTCCGTCACCCTCGGGGTGTTCTCGTGGTCGAAGCTGGAACCGGAGCCCGGGGCACGGGAGTTCGGCTGGCTGGACACGCTGATGGACCTGATGCACGAGGGCGGCATCGGTGTCGTCCTCGCCACCCCCACCTCCTCGCCCCCGCCCTGGATGGGCCGGCTGCACCCCGACACCCTGCCCGTCACCGAGGACGGCCGCACCGAGTGGTGGGGCGGCCGCCAGCACTTCTCGCACTCCAGCGCCACCTACCGGCGCTACGCCGCCGCCATCACCGAGGACCTGGCCGCCCGCTACGGCGGCCACCCGGCCCTGACGATGTGGCACATCAACAACGAGTACTGCACCTTCGACTACGGCGACGAGGCCGCGGCCGCCTTCCGCCGCTGGCTGCGCGAGAAGTACGGCACCCTCGACGCCCTCAACGAGGCCTGGGGCACCGCCTTCTGGAGCCAGGGCTACGACTGCTGGGACGGCATCCTGCCGCCCCGCCTGCCCCACTACATGCGCAACCCCGCCCAGGTCCTGGACTTCAGGCGCTTCACCTCCGACATGCTCCTGGAGTGTTACACCGCCGAGCGGGACATCGTCCGGCGTCACACCCCGCACCTGCCGGTCACCAGCAACTTCATGCCGCTGTGGTTCGGGCAGGACGCGTGGCGCTGGGCCGAGGAGGAGGACGTCGTCTCCGTCGACCTCTACCCGGACCCGCGCGACCCGCTCGGCGCCCAGAACGGCGCCCTCGTCCAGGACATGACCCGCTCCCAGGCACGCGGCCCGTGGATGCTCATGGAGCAGGCGGCCGGGCCGGTCAACTGGCGGGGTGTGAACCACCCCAAGCCGCGCGGACTCAACCGGCTGTGGTCCCTCCAGGCCGTGGCCCGGGGCGCCGACGCCGTCTGCTACTTCCAGTGGCGGCAGTCCCGGCAGGGCGCGGAGAAGTTCCACTCCGGCATGGTCAGCCACGCGGGGGAGGAGGGCCGTACGTACCAGGAGGTCAAGCAGCTCGGCGCGGACCTGGCGAAGATCGCCCCCCAGGTGGCCGGCCGGCACATCACCGCGAACATCGCGGTCCTGCACGACTGGAACGCCTGGTGGGCCGGCGCCCAGGACGGCCGCCTGTCCAGCCAGGTGGACTACCCGGACGTCCTGCGCGCCTGGCACCAGGCCCTCTGGCAGGCGCACCTCACCTGCGACTTCGCCCACCCCGAGCACGACCTGACGCCGTACTCGGTGGTCGTCGTGCCCCAGCTGTACGCGCTCACCGACGCGGCGGTCGACAACCTCCTCGCCTACGCCCGTGGCGGCGGCACCCTCGTCTGCGGCTTCCTGACCGGCGTCGCCGACGAGGACGACCGGGTGCGCCCCGGCGGCATGGACGCCCGGCTGCGGGAGCTGTTCGGCATCCGCACACTGCACGAGTGGTGGCCGCTGGACGCGGACCAGACCGTCGCGTGCGAGGGCTTCCGCGGCACGCTGTGGTCCGAGGAGATCGAGCCCGCCGACCCCGACGACACGACCTGCTACAAGGGCGGCGAACTGGACGGCATGCCGGCCGTACTGCGCAAGGGCCGGGCCTGGTACGTCTCCACGCTCCCGGAGCCGGAGGCCCTGCGCGAGCTGCTGGCCCGGATCGCCGGCGACGCGGGCGTCCGGCCGGTCCTCGACGGCCTCCCCGAGCAGGTCGAGGCCGTCCTGAGGGGCGAGGTGCTGTTCGTGCTCAACCACGGCCGCGAGCCGGTGACCGTCGAGGTGCCCGGCACCCACCACGACCTGCTGACGGGGACGGCCGTCACCGACCGGGTCACCCTCGGCCGCTACGGGGCGGCGGTGCTGCGGCCATGACCGGCTCCGCACCCGTCCACGGCACGTGGGAGCCGCACCCGGCCGCTCGCTGGGAGGACGGCTTCCTGAGCGGCAACGGCCACCACGGCGCCCTCGTGTTCGGTGAGCCGAACGACGAGCGGGTCGTCGTCACGCACCACACCCTGGTGCGGCCCAACGGCAGGGACCCCCGGCCGCCGCAGCTCGCCGCCGGCCTCCCCGCCCTCCAGGACCGCCTCCTGGCGGGCGACACGACCGCGGCCGAGAGCTTCACGGACGGACGGCCGCTCCAGTGGGTGCAGCCCTTCCACCCCGCTTTCCAGGTCCGGCTGCGCCAGGCGTCGGGCGACTGCCCCGTCTACCGGCGCGACGTCGACTTCACCACCGGTGTCGTACGGGCGGCCTGCACCGGCTGGACCAGCCGCGTCTTCGTCTCCCGCGCCGACGACGTGATCGTCCAGCAGGTCACCGGGCCCGGCCTCACCCTCGACATCGACCTGGACCACCGGCTGCCCGGCGCCCCCGCCGGACTGGGCGTCGGCCACGGAGCCGTCCTCACCCCCGAGGGCGCCCTGCTGAGCCTGCGCGCCCGCTACCCGGACAGCGACCTGGCCTGCACCGGCATCACCCTGCTCGCCGTCACGGGCGGCACGACGACCCTCGCGCCCCCCGGCGCGCACGTCGAGGGAGCCCGCTCCGTGCTGCTCCTCACCCGGGTGCACCGCCACACCGGCGAACTGGACGTGGTCGCCGAGGGGCGCGCCCTGCGCGACCTGCTCACCGAGTACGGCGAACTCCTCGACCGCCACACCGCCTCGCACCGCACCGCCTACGAGCGCCTCACCCTCGACCTGGCCGCCGACCCCGCCGAACGGGCCCTGCCGGGCTCGGAATTGCTGAAGCGGCCCCGCAGCGCCGCCCTGCTGGAGCGCCTGTTCGCGGCCGGCCGCTACCACCTGCTGTCCGCGAGCGGCCTCTTCCCGCCCCGCCTGACCGGACTGTGGACCGGCGACTGGAACACGGCCTGGTCGGGTGCGTTCACCAACGACGCCAACCTCAACCTCCAGGCCGCCTCGGCCGCTGCCGCCGCCCTCCCCGAGGTCACGGAGGCCCACGCGAACCTGATCCACCGCCAGTTGCCCGACTGGCGCGACAACGCCCGCGCGATCTTCGGTGCCCGGGGCGTCGTCGCACCCGGTCACACCGACGGCGAGTCCGGCCACTCGTACCACTTCAGCCGCGAATACCCGCTGCACCTGTGGACCGCCGGCGCCGACTGGCTGCTCAAACCGCTCGTCGACCACGACGAGACCCACGGCACCCGCGATCCGCGCACCACCGCCGCGCTCGCCGAAGTCGCCCTGTTCTACGAGGACTTCCTCACCAGGACGGACGAGAACGGCCACCTCGTCGTCGTCCCGTCCTACTCACCCGAGAACAGGCCCGCGAACGCGAGCTGGGGCACCCTCAACGCGGCCATGGACCTCTCCGCGGCCCGCCACGCCCTGCGCACGGCCGCCGCCTACCACCCGGGCCCCGGCGCCGACCGCTGGCAGGCCCTGGCCGACCGGCTCCCACCGCATCGGATCAACGAGGACGGAGCCCTGGCGGAGTGGGCCTGGCCGGGCCTCACGGACTCCTACGACCACCGCCACCTGAGCCACCTCTACGGCGTCTGGCCGCTCGACGAGATCACCCCCTACGACACCCCCGGGCTCGCGGCCGCCGCGCACCGCGCCCTCGAACTGCGCGGCGCCGAGAACGACTCCGCGCACGGCCATCTGCACCACGCGCTCATCGCGGCCCGGCTCAGGGACGGCGACCGCGTCGCCCACGCCCTCGGCCAGGTCCTGGGCGGCGACTTCTTCCACGCCTCCCTGATGAGCGCCCACTACCCGAAGCGGGACGTCTACAACGCCGACGCCGCGCACACCCTGCCCGCCGTGCTGATCGAGATGCTCGTGCAGTCGACCCCGGACCGGCTGGTCCTGCTGCCCGCGCTGCCGGCGGCCTACCCCAGCGGCGCACTGCGCGGTGTGCGCACCCGGTTCGGAGCCGAGATCGACCTCACCTGGTCCCCGGACGGCGCGAGCGCCGTCATCCGGCCGGGCCGCACCCACCGCGTCGAACTGCGGACTTCCTCCGGCACGGAATCCCTCCACCTGGTCGCCGGAGAAGACCACGTCCTCACCCTGAGGGCGTGGTAGTTCCCCCCCATCCCCCCACCCATGGAAGGGACACCATGGCATCACGCACTTTGAGCAGGATCACCAAAGCCCTGCTCGCCCCCGCCCTGGCACTCGGCGCCACCATAGGGCTCGCCTCCGCCCCCGCCTCCGCCGCCGTCTGGAACTCCTGCGACCGGTGGGGCAACACGAGCCTGAACGGCTACACGCTCTACAACAACATCTGGGGCTCCGGCGCCGGCAGCCAGTGCATCTGGGCCAACTCCGGCACCAACTGGGGTGTCTGGGCCAACCACCCCAACACCGGTGGCATCAAGTCGTACCCGAACTCCAAGAAGGTGATCAACAAGTCGATCGACTCGCTGCGCTCCCTCTCCAGCAACTACAACGTCTCCGTCCCGTCGTCCGGCGCGTACAACTCGTCGTACGACGTCTGGGACACGGACTACGACTACGAGATCATGCTCTGGGTGAACTACAACGGAGCCGTCGGCCCGATCGGCACCTCCCAGGGCTCCGTCAGCCTCGGCGGCCACACCTGGAACGTCTACAAGGGCAGCAACGGCAGCAACGAGGTCTTCTCGTTCCTGCGGACGTCCGACTCCAACTCCGGCACCGTCAACATCCTGCCTATCCTGAAGTGGATCAAGGACACCAAGCGCTGGATGGGCAACGAGACCATCGGTGACGTCCAATTCGGCTACGAGGTCACCTCGTCGTCCGGCGGACTCAACTTCACCACGAACAACCTGACCGTCAGCAGCAGCTGACGCCTCCCGGGCCGGGGCCGGCCGCGCCGAGCTTCAGGCGCGGTCGACCTCGGCCCGCAGCGCGTTGTAGTCCGCGAACGCCGACTCGACCTCGGCGCGGGTCAGGCCGTAGCGGGACAGGTCGTAGGTGTGCTTGCGGGTGCCCCGGGGGCGGGCGACGGCCGCGGGGAGACGGGCCGCGTCGGCCTCGGTCCAGGGGGCGCCGACGGCAGCGTAGAGCTTCGGGGCGCCGGTGGCGGGGTCGGAGCCGAGCCAGGAGTACGGGGCGTCCACCAGCTGCTCCGGCGGGATGGCGGCCCGGGCCGCGAGACCGCGCGTCATGGCGCGGCTCAGCAGGCCGAGCCAGGCGGCGCCGATGCCGGCCAGGTCCAGCGGGCGGGTGCTGACGGCCATGCCGTGCTCGATCAGCGAGCAGAACGACGCCACGACGGTGACCGGATCGCGGTGGCACCACACGATGGTGGCGTCGGGGAAGACCGTGCGCAGCGCGTCCAGGTTCTCCAGGTGCATGGGGGACTTCAGCACCCAGCGCCGCCGCGGACGGCCGTACTGGAGCACCTGGTAGACCTGCTTGAGGTATCGGTAGTCGGCGACGAAGTCCCGCTCGCAGTGCCAGGCCCGGTACTCGGGGATACGGGCCTGGGAGAACGGCATCAGGGCGTGCGGGAGCGCGAACGTGCACTCCTCGGGGCCCTCGGCGGCCATCGCGTGGATGTCGCGGAAACGCGGCGCGAAGAGGTTCGCGCCCTGCACCAGCCGGCGCCCGGCCGTGATCGCCTCGCGCCGCTGCCGGGGCGGCAACTCCAGGTCGGGTCCGAGCAGTTCCCACAGCAGCGGGCACCGGTGCTCGTCCGAGATCGACAGCACGGAGTGCGTGACCGTGGTGGCGGTGCGCGGCAGCCCCACGACGAACACCGGCTTCTCGATCGGCTCCCGCTCGATCTCCGGACGCTCGGCGATCAGCCGCCGCACCCGGGCCCGGTTGGCGAGATGCCGCCTGACGTGCGCCTGCGCGGACTGCCAGCCGACCGGGGTGAGGTTCTCCGCCTTCGCCCACCACCCCAGCAGCGACCGGAAGCCGTCGACGAACTCCCGGTCTCCCGGCGCCTCACCGGCCTCCACCACGATGCGGTCGAAGATCCGGTCCGGGTCACGACGGGAGCCGAAGCCCGGCCGCAGCAGCCAATTCGCCAGCGTGAGGGCGAGCGGTGACGTGGACACGCAGGAAAACCTATCCTCTCGAACCCGCTTGTGGTGGACGGAAGTTGGCCGAACAGCGAAAGGGGTGGCCGGAAGACCTCCATCGATCCGGCCACCCCTTCCGACGCGGCTACTCCGCTACGGGCAGCCGCGCCCCGTCCCGCAGGAAGAGCGGGATGCGGTCCAGCGGGGCGTCGACCGTCACCGACCGGCCGCCCTCGTACGTCTCACCCGTCCACGCGTCCGTCCAGGTGGCCCCCGCCGGCAGGTACGCCGTACGGGCGGTGGCGCCGGCGGTGAGCACCGGGGCGACCAGCAGGTCCGGGCCGAGGAGATAGCAGTCGTCGACCGACCAGGTGGCCTGGTCGTCCGGGAACTCCAGGAACAGCGGCCGCATCACCGGCAGGCCATCCTCGTGCGCCTCCCGCATGACGCGCAGGACGTACGGCTTCAGACGCTCGCGCAGCCGCAGGTACTTCTCCAGGACGGCCCCGGCCTCCTCGCCGTAGGACCACACCTCGTTCGGGCCGCCGGTCATCTCCGGGCCCAGTGGCATGCCCGGGTCGCGGAAGCCGTGCAGACGCATCAGCGGGGACAGCGCGCCGAACTGGAACCAGCGGACCATCACCTCCCGGTACGCCGGGTCGTCCGGGTCGCCGCCGTGGAAGCCGCCGATGTCGGTGTTCCACCACGGGATGCCCGACAGCGCGGTGTTGAGGCCGGCCGCGATCTGGCGGCGCAGGGTCGGGAAGTCGGTGCCGATGTCGCCGGACCACAGGGCGGCGCCGTAGCGCTGACTGCCCGCCCAGGCCGAGCGGTTGAGGGTGACGACCTCCTCCTCGCCGGTGGCGACGAGACCCTCGTAGAAGGTACGGGCGTTCTCGGCCGGGTAGATGTTGCCGACCTCCAGGCCCGGGCCCGTCCAGTAGCGCAGGTTCTCCTGGAAGCCCGGCTTCAGTTCCGGCTCGCAGGCGTCCAGCCAGAACGCCGTGATGCCGTACGGGTCGAGGTAGTTCTCCTTCACCTTCGACCACACGAACTCCCGGGCGTCGGGGTTGGTGGCGTCGTAGAAGGCCACCTGGACCGTGGAGGCGACCTCCTTGTCGGGCCAGTCGGCGTGCGCCATCGGGCCGTACTGGGTGCCGATGAAGTAGCCGCGCTGCTCCATGACCGGGTGGTTCTCGCTCAGCGGCGACACCGAGGGCCAGACGCTCACCACCAGCTTGATGCCGAGCTCGTCCAGCTCGCGCACCATCGCCGCCGGGTCCGGCCACTCCTTCGGGTCGAACTTCCACTCGCCGAGGTGGGTCCAGTGGAAGAAGTCGCAGACGATCGCCGAGATGGGCAGACCGCGCCGCTTGTACTCCCGCGCCACCGCCATGAGTTCGTCCTGGGTGCGGTAGCGCAGCTTGCACTGCCAGAAGCCCGCCGCCCACTCGGGCAGCATCGGCGTCCGGCCGGTCACCGCGCTGTAGCGGCGCTGGGCGGCGGCCGGGTCGCCCGCCGTGATCCAGTAGTCGATCTGCCGGGCCGAGTCGGCGACCCACCGCGTGCCGTTGTGCGCGAGCTCCACGCGGCCGATCGCCGGGTTGTTCCACAGCAGCGTGTAGCCGCGGCTGGAGGTCAGCACCGGGATGCCGACCTCGGCGTTGCGCTGGACCAGGTCGAGGACCAGGCCCTTCTGGTCGAGGCGCCCGTGCTGGTGCTGGCCGAGGCCGTACAGCTTCTCGTCGTCGTACGCGGCGAAGCGCTGCTCCAGGCGGTGGTGGCCGTTGCCGACGGCCGTGTAGAGGCGGGAGCCGGGCCACCAGAAGTGGGCGCGGTCCTCGGCGAGCAGCTCGGCGGAGTCCTCCGTGCGCAGGAAGCGGACCAGGCCCTCGGCGTTCACCTCGACGGTGAGCGCGCCGACGGTCAGCTGCCCGCGCCCGTCCTCGATCTTCACCGTGGACGGTGTCGCGGGGGCCTCGTCGAGGAGCGCGCCCGGGAGCCCGTCGAGCACCGGGCCGCCGAGCCGGGCCCGCACCCGGACCGCGTCCGGGCCCCAGGGCTCGATCCGTACGGTCTCCTGGCGGCCGCTCCACTCCAGCGCGCCGCCCCGCTCGCGGAACGTGCCGACGGTGGGGGAGGACTGCGCCAGACTCACCTGGGGCTGGGTTTCAGCAGGCTGATTCACGAGGCGGGCTCCTGTGCTCCTGTGGGAGTGCAGACAGAGGTGTGCGGACGTGCATGGGGTGCCCTGGGAGGAGGGCGGTGGTCAGGGGAACGAGAGAAGGGGTGTGCCTACGGCCGGGCGGGCGCCGGTCCCGTGCTGCCCCGGACCGTCAGCTCGGGCGCGATCAGCACGACGTCGTCGCTGCCGCGCCCCTCGAACTTGGCGACCAGGTGTTCCACGGCGTGCCGGCCCATCTCCTGCGCGGGGATGGCGACCGACGTGAGCCGCACCGAGGCCTGCGTGGCGACCTGGTCGGGGCAGATCGCGACCACCGACATGTCCTCCGGCACGGCCCGGCCCTGCTGCCGCAGCAGCGCGAGCAGGGGCTCGACCGCCGACTCGTTCTGCACGATGATCCCCGTGGTCCCCGGGCGTTCGTCGAGGATCCGGGCGAGCGTCACGGCCATCGCGTCGTACCCGCCGTCGCACGGCCGGTGCAGCAGCCGCACGCCCAGCTCCCGGGACCGGGACCGGAGCCCGTCGAGGGTGCGCTCGGCGAAACCGGTGTGCCGCTCGTAGACGGCCCGGGCCTCGCCGATGACAGCGATGTCCTGGTGCCCCTGCTTCGCCAGGTGCTCCACGCACAGCGCGCCCGTCGCCCGGAAGTCCAGATCGACGCAGGTCAGTCCGGCGGTGTCGGCGGGCAGGCCGATCAGCACGGACGGCTGGTCCGTCGCGCGCAGCAACGGCAGCCGCTCGTCGTCGAGTTCGACATCCATCAGGATCATCCCGTCGGCGAGCCCGCTCCCGGCGACACGGCGCACCGCGTCCGGGCCCTCCTCACCGGTGAGCAGCAGCACGTCGTACCCGTGCGTCCGCGCGGCGGTCGCCACCGCGATGGCGATCTCCATCATCACGGGCACGTACATGTCCGTGCGCAGCGGGACCATCAGCGCGATGATGTTCGATTTGCTGCTGGCCAGGGCACGGGCCCCGGCGTTCGGGTGGTACCCGAGCTCGCGGATGCTCCGCTCGACCCGCTGCCGGGTGGTCGCGGAGATGGACCGCTTGCCGCTGAGGACATAGCTCACCGTGCTCGCCGAGACTCCGGCGTGCTGGGCGACCTCGGCGAGGGTGACCATCCAGCTCTCCAAGCTTTGTGAAGCGCTTCGACAATGCGCGTTGCTGATGTGGGTGGGTGAGGGTGGTTCGACAGTAGCTCCAGCGGGAGTACGTGTCCATAGGTTGTCGAAGCGCTTCGATACCTATTTCTCAGGGGCGAGCCCGACTCCTGGCCGGCACCCCGATGCAACACCGTCGTCAGCCCCCCGACAAGTCCGGGAGCGCTCCGCCTCTTCGGCTGAACGGGCGCGCGAGGACTGGTGGGAGCGTCCGGTTTCGGGTACCAACGATCCAGTAGCGCTGATCGGTAACGTACGGTCCTCAACATCCCTATATGCGGCGAGGTGGCCCTCATGTCCGCTTCCACCACCCCCTCTTCCCGTCCCGCCGTCACCGAGCGGGAGGCCCGTGAGGTGGCGGAGGCCGCCCGGGAGCAGCACTGGCGCAAGCCCAGCTTCGCCAAGGAGCTGTTTCTCGGCCGCTTCCGGCTCGACCTCATCCACCCCCACCCCCTCCCGGCCGACGAGGCGGCCCAGCGCGGCGAGGAGTTCCTCGCCAAGCTCCGCGACTTCGTCGAGACGAAGGTCGACGCGGCCCTCATCGAGCGCGAGGCCCGCATCCCCGACGAGGTGATCGACGGGCTGAAGGAGCTCGGCGCCTTCGGCATGAAGATCGACACCAAGTACGGCGGGCTGGGCCTCACGCAGGTGTACTACAACAAGGCGCTCTCGCTGGCCGGCTCCGCCAGCCCCGCGATCGGCGTGCTGCTCTCCGCGCACCAGTCGATCGGCGTGCCGCAGCCGCTGAAGCTGTTCGGCACGCAGGAGCAGAAGGAGCGCTTCCTGCCGCGCTGCGCGCGCACGGACATCAGCGCCTTCCTGCTCACCGAGCCCGACGTCGGCTCCGACCCGGCCCGCCTCGCCACCAGCGCCGTGCCCGACGGGGACGACTACGTCCTCGACGGCGTGAAGCTGTGGACCACCAACGGCGTCGTCGCGGACCTGCTGGTCGTCATGGCCCGGATCCCGAGGAGCGAGGGCCACAAGGGCGGCATCACGGCCTTCGTCGTGGAGACCAATTCGCCCGGCGTCACCGTCGAGAACCGCAACGCCTTCATGGGCCTGCGGGGCATCGAGAACGGCGTCACCCGCTTCCACCAGGTCCGCGTCCCCGCCGCCAACCGCATCGGCGAGGAGGGCCAGGGCCTGAAGATCGCCCTGACCACGCTCAACACCGGACGGCTCTCCCTGCCCGCCTCCTGCGTCGCGGCAGGCAAGTGGTGCCTGAAGATCGCCCGGGAGTGGTCGGCGGCCCGCGAGCAGTGGGGCAAGCCCGTCGCGCACCACGAGGCGGTCGGCTCCAAGATCTCCTTCATCGCGGCCACCACCTTCGCCCTGGAGGCCGTGACGGACCTGGCCTCGCAGATGGCCGACGAGGACCGCAACGACATCCGCATCGAAGGCGCCCTCGCCAAGCTGTACGCCTCCGAGATGGCCTGGCTGATGGCCGACGAGCTCGTCCAGATCCGCGGCGGGCGCGGCTTCGAGACGGCCGAGTCCCTGCGGGCCCGCGGCGAGCGCGGCGTCCCCGCCGAGCAGGTGCTGCGCGACCTGCGCATCAACCGCATCTTCGAGGGCTCGACGGAGATCATGCATCTCCTCATCGCCCGTGAGGCCGTCGACGCCCACCTCTCTGTCGCCGGCGACCTCATCGACCCCGAGAAGTCCCTCGGCGACAAGGCGAAGGCGGGCGCCAACGCGGGCGCCTTCTACGCCAAGTGGCTCCCGAAGCTGGTCGCGGGCCCGGGCCAGCTCCCCACCTCCTACGGCGAGTTCAAACACGACGTGGACCTCTCCGGGCACCTGCGCTACGTCGAGCGCACCGCCCGCAAGCTCGCCCGCTCCACGTTCTACGCCATGTCCCGCTGGCAGGGCCGGATGGAGTCCAAGCAGGGCTTCCTCGGCCGGATCGTCGACATCGGCGCCGAGCTGTTCGCCATGAGCGCGGCCTGCGTCCGGGCCGAACTACTGCGCAGCCAGGGCGACCACGGCCGCGAGGCCTACCAGCTCGCCGACATCTTCTGCCGCCAGTCCCGGATCCGGATCGAGGAGCTCTTCAACCGCCTGTGGACCAACACCGACGACCTCGATCGCAAGGTCGTCAAGGGCGTCCTGTCGGGCACGTACGAATGGCTGGAGCGCGGCATCGTCGACCCGTCGGGCGAGGGGCCGTGGATCGCGGACGCGACACCGGGACCGTCCCGGAAGGAGAACGTCCACCGTCCGATCCGCTGACCGGCCACCCCAGGGGCGCGAGCCCGCACGGCACGCGCCCCCGCGAGGGGGACGCGCTGTCCTCACACACGATGCTTACGGCAACAATGGAGGAATGAGCGACAGTCCAGCCCCCCTCGCCGACCCGCACCTCGTCTACGACCCGGTGGCGGGCGACGGCCCGAAGGACGTGGTGATCCTCGGTTCCACCGGGTCCATCGGCACGCAGGCCATCGACCTCGTGCTGCGCAACCCCGGCCGGTTCCGGGTCACCGGCCTGTCCGCCAACGGCGGCCGGGTCGCCCTCCTCGCCGAGCAGGCGTACCGGCTGCGGGCGCGCACGGTCGCGGTCGCCCGCGAGGACGTCGTACCGGCCCTGCGCGAGGCGCTCACCGCGCAGTACGGCCCGGGCGAGCAGCTCCCCGAGATCCTCGCCGGTCCGGACGCGGCCACACAGCTGGCCGCGTCCGACTGCCACACCGTCCTGAACGGCATCACCGGCTCCATCGGCCTCGCCCCGACCCTGGCCGCCCTGGAGGCGGGCCGCACCCTCGCGCTCGCCAACAAGGAGTCGCTCATCGTGGGCGGCCCGCTGGTCAAGGCCCTCGCCAAGCCCGGGCAGATCATCCCGGTCGACTCCGAGCACGCCGCCCTCTTCCAGGCCCTGGCCGCCGGCACCAGAGCGGACGTCCGCAAGCTGGTCGTCACCGCCTCCGGCGGCCCCTTCCGCGGCCGTACGAAGGCGGAGCTGGCCCACGTCACCGTCGAGGACGCCCTCGCGCACCCCACCTGGGCCATGGGCCCGGTCATCACGATCAACTCCGCGACCCTCGTCAACAAGGGCCTGGAGGTCATCGAGGCGCACCTCCTCTACGACATTCCCTTCGACCGCATTGAGGTCGTCGTGCATCCCCAGTCGTATGTCCACTCGATGGTTGAGTTCACGGATGGATCGACACTGGCCCAGGCGACCCCGCCCGACATGCGCGGGCCCATCGCCATCGGCATCGGCTGGCCCGAGCGGGTCCCCGACGCGGCGCCCACCTTCGACTGGAGCAAGGCCTCGACCTGGGAGTTCTTCCCGCTCGACAACGAGGCCTTCCCGTCGGTGAACCTCGCCCGGCACGTCGGCGAGCTCGCGGGCACCGCCCCGGCGGTGTTCAATGCGGCCAACGAGGAGTGCGTGGAGGCGTTCCGCCAGGGCGCGCTGCCCTTCAACGGGATCATGGAGACCGTCACCCGGGTCGTCGAGGAGCACGGCACCCCGCGTACGGGAACCTCACTCACCGTGTCGGACGTCCTCGAAGCGGAGACCTGGGCGCGGACCCGGGCCCGGGAACTGGCGGTACAGACGGCGGAGGCCCGTGCATGACGACCCTGATGTTCATCCTCGGCATAGGCCTCTTCGTGGTCGGCCTGCTGTTCTCGATCGCGTGGCACGAGCTGGGGCACCTGTCCACCGCCAAGCTGTTCGGCATCCGCGTGCCGCAGTACATGGTCGGCTTCGGCCCGACGATCTTCTCGCGCAGGAAGGGCGAGACGGAGTACGGGCTCAAGGCCATCCCGTTCGGCGGCTACATCCGCATGATCGGCATGTTCCCGCCCGGCCCCGACGGCCGGCTGGAGGTCCGCTCCACCTCCCCGTGGCGCGGCATGATCGAGGACGCCCGCTCGGCCGCGTACGAGGAGCTCAGGCCGGGCGACGAGAACCGCCTGTTCTACACGCGCGCGCCCTGGAAGCGCGTGATCGTGATGTTCGCGGGCCCCTTCATGAACCTGGTCCTGGCCGTGGCGCTGTTCCTCGCCATCCTGATGGGCTTCGGCATCACCCAGCAGACCACCACGGTCAGCTCGGTCTCCCAGTGCGTCATCGCGCAGAGCGAGAACCGTGACAAGTGCGAGAAGGGCGACCCGGCCGCCCCGGCCGCCGCCGCGGGCCTCAAGGCGGGCGACAAGATCGTCTCCTTCAACGGCGTCAGGACCGACGACTGGAACAAGCTGTCCGACCTGATCCGCGCCAACCCCGGCAAGGAGGTGCCGATCGTCGTCGACCGCAAGGGCCAGGACGTCACCCTGCACGCGAAGATCGCCACCAACCAGGTCGCCAAGAAGGACTCCGCCGGCCAGATCGTCGAGGGCCAGTACGTCCAGGCCGGATTCCTCGGCTTCAGCGCCGCCACCGGCGTGGTCAAACAGGACTTCGGCGAGTCGGTGACCTGGATGGGCGACCGGATCGGCGAGGCCGTCGACTCCCTCGCCGCCCTCCCCAGCAAGATCCCGGCCCTGTGGAACGCGGCCTTCGACGGCGCCCCGCGCGAGGCCGACTCCCCGATGGGCGTGGTCGGCGCGGCCCGCGTCGGCGGCGAGATCTTCACCCTCGACATCCCGCCCACCCAGCAGCTGGCCATGGCCCTGATGCTGGTCGCCGGCTTCAACCTCTCCCTGTTCCTGTTCAACATGCTCCCGCTGCTGCCGCTCGACGGCGGCCACATCGCGGGCGCCCTGTGGGAGTCGCTGCGCCGCAACACCGCCAAGGTCCTGCGCCGGCCGGACCCCGGCCCCTTCGACGTGGCGAAGCTCATGCCCGTCGCCTACGTGGTCGCCGGGATCTTCATCTGCTTCACGATCCTGGTGCTGATCGCCGATGTGGTTAACCCGGTGAGAATCTCCTAGTCATACGGCGTTCGTGGCGGCTCGGCATACTTTGTGCCGGGCCGCCTCTCATCGGGTGGCAAGGCGGGTGGGATGTGCCCGCGCCAGTGCATGTGCCGTAATCTCGAAGCTCGGAGCCCGCTGCTCACGGGACCGGACCTTGATCCACGACTTGGGGTTGCACAGCAGATGACTGCGATTTCTCTCGGCATGCCGTCCGTTCCGACCAAGCTCGCCGAGCGCCGGAAGAGCCGGCAGATCCAGGTCGGATCCGTGGCCGTCGGCGGAGACGCCCCCGTCTCGGTCCAGTCGATGACGACGACGCGTACGTCCGACATCGGCGCCACCTTGCAGCAGATCGCCGAACTCACCGCCTCCGGCTGCCAGATCGTCCGTGTCGCCTGCCCGACCCAGGACGACGCCGACGCCCTCGCGACCATCGCCCGCAAGTCGCAGATCCCGGTCATCGCCGACATCCACTTCCAGCCGAAGTACGTCTTCGCCGCGATCGAGGCGGGCTGCGCGGCGGTCCGCGTCAACCCCGGCAACATCAAGCAGTTCGACGACAAGGTCAAGGAGATCGCCAAGGCGGCCCGGGACCACGGCACCCCGATCCGCATCGGCGTCAACGCGGGCTCCCTCGACAGGCGCCTCCTCCAGAAGTACGGCAAGGCGACCCCCGAGGCCCTGGTCGAGTCCGCCCTGTGGGAGGCGTCCCTCTTCGAGGAGCACGACTTCCGGGACATCAAGATCTCCGTCAAGCACAACGACCCGGTCGTGATGATCGAGGCCTACAAGCAGCTCGCCGCGCAGTGCGACTACCCGCTGCACCTCGGCGTGACGGAGGCGGGCCCGGCCTTCCAGGGCACCATCAAGTCGGCGGTCGCCTTCGGCGCGCTGCTCAGCCAGGGCATCGGCGACACGATCCGTGTCTCGCTGAGCGCGCCCCCGGCCGAGGAAGTGAAGGTCGGCATCCAGATCCTGGAGTCGCTGAACCTCAAGGAGCGCGGCCTGGAGATCGTCTCCTGCCCCTCCTGCGGCCGCGCCCAGGTCGACGTCTACAAGCTGGCCGAAGAGGTCACGGCCGGCCTGACCGGCATGGAGGTCCCCCTGCGCGTCGCCGTCATGGGCTGCGTCGTCAACGGCCCCGGCGAGGCCCGCGAAGCCGACCTCGGCGTCGCCTCCGGCAACGGCAAGGGCCAGATCTTCGTCAAGGGCGAGGTCATCAAGACCGTCCCCGAGTCCAAGATCGTCGAGACCCTCATCGAAGAGGCCATGAAGCTGGCCGAGCAGATGGAAAAGGACGGCGTCACCTCGGGCGAACCGTCGGTGGCGGTAGCGGGCTGAGGTTTCCGGAGCCGCGGGTTGTCCCTGCGCCCTTTGGGGGCGCGGGGCTGTCGTCGATATGCGGCTCCGCCGCGTGGGCGCGACAAGCCACAACGGACCCGCACCCGCCAACAAACCGTTCCTCCCGAGCTCCAAGGCGCCCGGCCCAAGCAGCGCAGCTATAGTGCGGAGACCAGCAGACCCGAGTGTGTGAGGCCCCGCACGTGTTGACGCAGACCACCTCCCGGGTCCTCGAACCGAGCGACCTGGACGCCGCGCTGGCCGTACTCGACCGCGAGCCGGTCACGAACGCCTTCGTGACGTCCCGGGTGCAGATCGCCGGCCTCGACCCGTGGCGGCTCGGCGGAGAGATGTGGGGCTGGTACGAGGACGGCATGCTGACGTCCCTGTGCTACGCGGGCGCCAACCTCGTCCCGATCTGCGCCACTCCGCGCGCCGTCCGCGCCTTCGCCGACCGCGCCCGCCGGGCCGGCCGCCGCTGCTCCTCCATCGTCGGCCCGGCCGGTTCCACCGCCGACCTGTGGCGGCTGCTCGAACCCCAGTGGGGCCCGGCCCGCGACGTGCGCCGCCACCAGCCCCTCATGGTCACCGACCGCCTGCCGGACGGCATAGCCCCGGACCCCTACGTCCGTCGCGTCCGCAAGGACGAGATGGACAAGATCATGCCGGCGTGTGTGGCCATGTTCACCGAGGAGGTCGGCGTCTCCCCGCTGGCCGGCGACGGCGGCCTGCTCTACCAGGCCCGCGTCGCCGAACTCGTCGGCTCCGGCCGCGCCTTCGCCCGCTTCGACGCCGACGGCAAGGTCGTCTTCAAGGCCGAGATCGGCGCCGCCACCGACCGCGCCTGCCAGATCCAGGGCGTGTGGGTCGCCCCCGAATACCGGGGGACCGGCCTGGCGGCCCCCGGCATGGCAGCGGTCCTGCGCTACGCCCTGGCCGACGTCGCCCCGGTCGTCAGCCTCTACGTGAACGACTTCAACACGGCGGCCCGCAGGACGTACCAGCGAGTCGGCTTCCGGGAAGTCGGCGCCTTCATGAGCGTGCTGTTCTGACCCCCCTGTAGGCTCCCCGCCATGGACCTGGTGATCGGCCCCCTCGACCTCTCCGCCCACGTCGACGAGGCCCTGGCCGTCCAAGCCGTAGCCTTCGGCCTCGGCCCCGACGAAGTCGCCGTCCGCCGCCAGATCGTCCTGCGCCACATGACCTACCCGGGCGCCAGGGCCCTGGGAGCCAGCACCGCCGAACGCCTGGTGGGTTTCGTCTACGGCATGCCCAACGACCGCACCCACTGGTGGTCCACGGTCGTGGAGCCGTACCTCAGAGCGAACCACGAGGACCACTGGCTCGACGACGCCTTCGTGATCACCGAACTGCACGTCCACCCCGCCTACCAGAACCGCGGCATCGGACGCTCCCTGATCACCACGATCACCGACGGCGCCGCCGAACCCCGCTCGATCCTCTCCGCGATCGACACCGAGAGCCCCGCCCGCGCGCTCTACCGCTCGCTGGGCTACCGGGACCTCGCCCGCCAGGTCCTCTTCCCGAGCGCCCCGAAGCCGTACGCGGTGATGGGCGCCCCGCTCCCGCTCCTGCGCCGCTAACCGATTTCCACCGTCCGGTACCCCCCGGATAACCTCCTGCCATCACTCTCCCCCACTCTCGGCTTCGCTCGAGCGGGGGGACCCCCATCAGCAGGAGCAGAAAAGCCATGGCGAACGTACCGGTCCAGCGCATGTCCCAGTTGTTGGCGAAGACGTTGCGCGACGATCCGGCGGACGCCGAGGTCCTCAGCCACAAGCTCCTCGTCCGCGCCGGATACGTGCGCCGCACCGCTGCCGGAATCTGGAGCTGGCTGCCGCTCGGCAAGCGGGTCCTGGCCAACGTGGAGCGCATCGTCCGCGAGGAGATGGACGCCATCGGCGCCCAGGAGGTGCTGCTCCCCGCCCTGCTGCCGCGTGAGCCGTACGAGGCGACCGGCCGCTGGGACGAGTACGGCCAGGAGCTCTTCCGCCTGCAGGACCGCAAGGGCGGCGACTACCTCCTCGGCCCCACCCACGAGGAGATCTTCACCCTGCTGGTGAAGGACCAGGCGTCCTCCTACAAGGACCTGCCGGTGATCCTCTACCAGATCCAGAACAAGTTCCGCGACGAGGCCCGCCCCCGCGCCGGCATCCTGCGCGGCCGCGAGTTCCTGATGAAGGACTCCTACTCCTTCGACACCGAGGACGAGGGCCTCGCCCGGTCCTACGCGCTGCACCGCGAGGCCTACGAGAAGATCTTCGCGCGCCTCGGCCTCGACTACCGCATCTGCGCCGCCACCGCCGGCGCGATGGGCGGCTCCAGGTCCGAGGAGTTCCTCGCCCCGGCCGAGGCCGGCGAGGACACCTTCGCCGACTGCCCGAACTGCGACTTCGCCGCCAACACCGAGGCGGTCACGTACGAGTTGAAGCCGGTGGACGCCTCGGACGTCCCGGCCGCCGAGGACATCCCGACCCCGGACACCCTGACCATCGAGACCCTCGCCGCCTTCCTCGGCGTCCCGGCCTCGGCCACGCTGAAGAACCTCCTCGTCAAGGTCGACGGCGAGATCGTCGCCGTCGGCGTCCCCGGCGACCGCGAGGTCGACATGGACAAGGTCGAGGCGCACTTCGCCCCGGCCGTCGTCGAGCTGGTCACCGAGACGGACTTCGCGGCCCGCCCCGAGCTGGTCCGTGGCTACGTCGGACCGCAGGGCCTGGACAAGGTCACCTACCTCGCCGACCCGCGTGTGGCCCCCGGCACGTCCTGGATCACCGGCGCCAACAAGGCCGGCACGCACACGAAGAACGTCGTCGCGGGCCGCGACTTCGAGGTCGACCAGTACGTCGACGTCGTGGTCGTACAGGAGGGCGACCCCTGCCCGAAGTGCGGCACGGGCCTCGTGCTCGACCGGGCCATCGAGATCGGTCACATCTTCCAGCTGGGCCGCAAGTACACCGACGCGCTCAAGCTCGACGTCCTCGGCCAGAACGGCAAGCCGGTCCGCGTCACCATGGGCTCCTACGGCGTCGGCGTCTCCCGCGCGGTCGCGGCCCTGGCCGAGCAGACGGCCGACGACAAGGGTCTGTGCTGGCCCCGGGAGGTCGCCCCGGCCGACGTCCACGTGGTCGCCGCCGGCAAGGCCCTCCAGACCGAACTGGCCCTCGACATCTCCGGGAAGCTGGCCGCCGCCGGTGTCCGCGTCCTGGTCGACGACCGCCCCGGTGTCTCCCCGGGCGTCAAGTTCACGGACTCCGAGCTGATCGGCGTACCGCAGATCCTGGTGGCCGGCCGGCGCGCGGCCGACGGCGTGGTGGAACTGAAGGACCGCCGCACCGGCGAGCGCGAGGAGCTGACGGTCGAGGAGGCCGTCGCCCGGCTCACGGCCTGAGTTCCCGTGCCCTGTGAGCGCTCCGGCCCTCCGGAGCGCTCACAGCCAGCCCGCGAACTCCAGCAACAACTCGGCATCCCGCGGCCGGCCGACCCGCCCCGCCCGCACACCCGACTCCACGGCCCGGAACAACGTCCACCCCCGCAACCGCTCCTGGTCCACATCGAGCGACTCCGCGAGCCGCTTGACCCGCCGACGGGTCGTCGCCGCACCGGAGGGCTGGGCGATCAGGTCCTCCACCCGGTCGCGGACCAGCCGGGCCAGATCGAACGCGCACTCGCCGACCACCGGGTCGGGGCCCACGGCCAGCCACGGCATCCGATCCCCGGAGAGCACCTTGCTCTGCCGGAACGTGCCGTGCAGCAGCCGGTGTTCGGGCGGCGCGGCCAGCAGCTCCTCACGTGCCGCGAGCGCCAGGCCGACCAACGGGGCCACCTCGGGATCGGCCTGCGCCCGGGCCCGCATCGCCTCGGCCTGCCGCCCGGTCCGCTCGGCCACGGTCTCGAAGGGAAAGTCGGCAGGCGGCTCCACCCACAGCCGCCGCAGCGTCCCCGCCGCCTCCAGCAGCGCCTTCGCCTCCGGCAGCGACCGCACCGACACGTCCGGATGCAGCCGCTCCAGCAGCAGTACGCCCGTGGACGTGAAGGGGTCGAGCAGCTGTACGGCCCCCCGCCCGCCCCAGTGCGCGAGCGCGGCCCGCTCCGCCTCCGGGCGAGCCCGGCCCGGCGCCAGCTTCAGCACGGCGGGTGTTCCGTCGGCCGTCCGCACCAGCACGACCAGGCTGCTGCGCCCGCCGGGCACCTGCACCCGCTCCACGGTCAACTCGCGTAGCGCGACGGCCTGCTGCGCCGCCTCGGGCAGCTTCTCCAGCCAGTCGTCACCTTCCGGTGCCGTCTCACCGAGCGCCCTGACCAGACGCTTCGGCGGTTCGAAAGCCATGCGCGAGTCGTTCCCTTCGTGCTGTCCGCGGTGCGTGCCCTGCCCGGGTCACGCCGTCGGCGCCGCCAAGGGCGGGGCCGTGCCGGCCCGCTCGGCGAGCCCAGGGAAGGCTACGCTCTCGCCGCGCCAGCGCACCGCCCGCACCGCCGCCTCCCGCAGCGCCTCGGCGGCCAGGGCCCGCCGGCCGCCGCCCGCCGCGCGCACCAGGTCCGAGTAGACCGCGGCCACCCGGTCCTCCAGCTCGGCGGCGAGCCGCACGGCCGCCGCCGCGTCCGGCACCGGGAACGGCAGGGCGTACCCGGCGGCCGCCGCCACGGGCCTGCCCCCCAGGTCCTTCACCTCGCGCACCAGCGCGTCCCGGCGCGCCCGGTGCGCGTCGTACGCCGTGCGTGCCTCGGCGCGCTGCCCGTCGCCGATCCGCCCGCCGACCACGCCGTAGCCGTACACCGCCGCGTGCTCGGCCGCCAGCGCCGCCTGGAGGGCCCGCAGCTCCCGGTCCTTCGCCTCGCTCACGCGCCACCCTCCGTCAGCAGATACACGTGCGCCGCCCCGGCCGCCGCCACCGAGGCCAGCAGCCGCGCCAGCTCGCCCGGCGCGTCGAGCAGCGCCTTGGCCCGCCGGTCGGCGAGCTCCCGCTCCGCGGCGGCGAGGCCGGCGAGTGCGTCCTTGTCGTCGCCCGGTACGGCGGCGGCCGAGGGGGAGGCGGCAGCGGAAGAGGGAGAAGAGGGAGACGCCTTCCGGCCGGGTCCCGCTCCGAAGGCCTGCGCATGCCCTACGGCCGCCTCCCGCAGCGGCCGCAGCCGCTCGGCGAGCCCCGGGTGGGCGGCGATCACGGCGTCGTACCGCTCCACCAGCCCCTCGCTGTCCCGCGCCGCACGCGCGCGTGCCCGCCGCTCCGCCGCCGACGGGCCGTCCTCCGGATCGCCTCGGTCCTCGCCGCCGGCGGTGCAGCCCGCCAGGACGAGGGCCGCCGGACCGACGGCGAACAGAGTCCTTCTGCGCGGCCCCGAGCGGGCACGCGGCGATGAGGGGAACGGCACGTCAGACGTCCTCGGGGGCTCGTACGAGAAAGAAGCGACTCAAAGGGCTGAACGCCCTTGATCACGGTACCCGGGCCCCCGCCCAGGACCACTCAGCGGCACCGTTCGTCACCGGGTGGACGGCAACACACCCCGCGACCGGATACCCTTTGACCAGACACGCGACCCATCCCACAACAGCACACGCGGCCGAGGAGTCACCCGGATGAGCACCACCCAGAGCGAGAGGCTGCGAGAACTGCTGGAACCGCTCGTCACATCCCAGGGCCTGGATCTCGAAGAGATCGAAGTGGACTCCGTCGGGCGCAAGCGTGTGCTGCGCGTCGTCGTCGACTCGGACACGGGCGCCGACCTGGACCAGATCGCCGATGTGAGCCGCGAGCTCTCGGCGAAGCTCGACGAGACGGACGCGATGGGCAACGGGGAGTACACCCTCGAGGTCGGCACCCCGGGCGCGGAGCGCCTCCTCACGGAACACCGGCACTACGTCCGCGCCACGGACCGGCTGGTGAAGTTCCAGCTGGCCGAGGGCGGCGAGCTGGTCGCCAGGATCATCGAGGTCGACGACGAGGGCGTCGACACCGAGGTGCCCGGAGTCAAGGGCCGCAAGGCCACCGCGCGCAGACTCGCCTTCGACGACATCGTCCGGGCGCGCGTCCAGGTCGAGTTCAGCCGCAAGGACAACAAGAAGGAAGAGGAGGCGTAGCCGTGGACATCGACATGAGTGCCCTGCGGGGCTTGGTTCGGGAGAAGGAGATCTCCTTCGACCTGCTGGTCGAGGCGATCGAATCGGCCCTCCTCATCGCCTACCACCGCACCGAGGGAAGCCGCCGCCACGCGCGCGTGGAGCTCAACAAGCAGACCGGCCATGTGACCGTGTGGGCGAAGGAGGACCCCGACGACCTCGAGGAGGGCCAGGAGCCCCGCGAGTTCGACGACACCCCCACCGGCTTCGGCCGCATCGCCGCCACCACGGCCAAGCAGGTCATCCTGCAGCGCCTGCGCGACGCCGAGGACGACGCGACGCTCGGCGAGTACGCCGGCCGCGAGGGCGACATCGTCACCGGCGTGGTCCAGCAGGGTCGCGACCCGAAGAACGTGCTCGTCGACATCGGCAGGCTCGAGGCCATCCTGCCGGTGCAGGAGCAGGTGCCGGGTGAGACGTACCCGCACGGCATGCGGCTGCGCAGTTACGTCGTCCGGGTGGCCAAGGGCGTCCGCGGCCCGTCCGTGACGCTGTCCCGTACGCACCCCAACCTGGTGAAGAAGCTCTTCGCCCTGGAGGTGCCGGAGATCGCCGACGGATCCGTGGAGATCGCCGCGATCGCCCGTGAGGCCGGTCACCGCACGAAGATCGCCGTACGGTCCACCCGGTCCGGCCTGAACCCCAAGGGCGCCTGCATCGGCCCCATGGGCGGCCGCGTGCGCAACGTGATGGGCGAGCTGAACGGTGAGAAGATCGACATCGTCGACTGGTCGGACGACCCGGCCGAGATGGTCGCGAACGCGCTGTCCCCGGCCCGCGTCTCCAAGGTGGAGATCGTGGACATGGCGACCCGGTCGGCCCGCGTGACCGTGCCCGACTACCAGCTGTCCCTGGCCATCGGCAAGGAAGGGCAGAACGCCCGCCTCGCGGCCCGGCTGACCGGCTGGCGGATCGACATCCGGCCGGACACCGAACCGGCCGCGGACCGGACCGGGGAATAGATCCAAGCCGCGGGTCGTTCAGATCACGACAGGTTCGGGCGCGGCAACTGTTCGAATCCTGCCCCAAAGGGGTGAGGCGCCTACGGGGAGGTAGACTTAACGGTGTCTGGCCGGACGCGCACCCGGGCATGCCCTGAACGCACCTGTGTGGGGTGTCGGGAGCGAGTGGCCAAGGCCGATCTGTTGCGGATCGTGGCGATCGAGGGCGCATGTGTCCCTGATCCACGCGGTACGCTGCCCGGCCGGGGTGCGTATGTGCATCCCACACCGGTCTGTCTTGACCAGGCGGTTCGCCGCCGGGCGTTCACGAGGGCACTGCGCGCCCCGGGAGCGCTCGACACAAAGGCGTTGCGCCGATACGTCGAGCAGACAACAGTTGCCGATCAGGCAACACGGTAAGAACGTGCCGCACGGAACCCCGTGCGGTGTAGGTACCTCGCGAGTCGAAAGCAGGTCGAGATTGCGATGAGCACTCGATGAGTACGCGATGAGTACGCCCATGAACTAGCGACGGTCCGGCTTCACCCGGACCTCAAAGGAGCGAAGTGGCTAAGGTCCGGGTCTACGAACTCGCCAAGGAGTTCGGTGTAGAGAGCAAGGTCGTCATGGCCAAGCTCCAGGAGCTCGGTGAATTCGTCCGTTCGGCGTCTTCGACCATCGAAGCGCCCGTTGTACGCAAGCTGACGGACGCCCTCCAGCAGGGCAACGGAGGCGGCAAGCCCGCCCCCGCCCGCAAGGCTGCCCCGGCGAAGCCGGCAGCCCCCTCTCCGGCGCAGGCTGCCCGTCCGGCCGCCCCGCGCCCGCCGGCCCCCAAGCCGGCAGCCGCCGAGAAGCCCGCGGCTCCGGCCGCACCGGCCACTCCCGGCCCCCGTCCCACCCCGGGCCCGAAGCCCGCGCCGCGGCCCGCCCCGGCGTCCCCGGCTCCGACCACGCCCGAGTTCACGGCACCCCCGTCGGCTCCCGCCGCACCGGCCTCCTCGCAGGGCCAGGGCTCCGGCCCGCGTCCGGGCGCTCCTCGTCCGGCCGGCCAGGCGCCGCGTCCGGGTGCTCCGCGCCCGGGTGGTTCCGGTCAGGGTGGCCAGGGCCGTGGTGACCGTGGCGACCGTCCCGGCGCTTCGCGTCCGGGTGGCGGCGCCCCGCGTTCCGGTGCCCGTCCGGCGGGTCCCCGTCCGGGCAACAACCCGTTCACCTCTGGTGGCTCCACCGGCATGGCGCGCCCGCAGGCGCCCCGTCCGGGCGGTGCCCCGCGTCCGGGCGGCCCCGGTGCCCCCGGCGGCGCCCCGCGTCCGCAGGGTCAGGGCCAGGGCCAGGGCGGTCCCCGTGCCCAGGGTGGGGCGGGCGGTCCTCGTCCGCAGGCTCCGGGCGGCGCGCGTCCCACGCCGGGCGGTATGCCCCGTCCGCAGGGTGGCGGTCCGCGTCCCGGCGGCGGTCCCGGCGGTCCGCGTCCGAACCCCGGAATGATGCCGCAGCGTCCGGCTGCCGGTCCGCGTCCCGGTGGCGGTGGCCCCGGTGGCCGCGGTCCCGGTGGCGGCGGTCGTCCCGGTGGTGGCGGCGGCGGTCGTCCGGGTGGCGGCGGCTTCGCCGGCCGTCCCGGTGGCGGTGGCGGCGGTTTCGCCGGTCGTCCCGGTGGTCCCGGTGGCGGTGGCGGCGGTTTCGCCGGCCGTCCGGGTGGTCCCGGTGGCGGCGGCGGTCGTCCCGGCTTCGGTGGCCGTCCCGGTGGTCCGGGCGGTCGTGGTGGCACGCAGGGCGCCTTCGGTCGTCCCGGTGGTCCCGCGCGTCGTGGCCGCAAGTCGAAGCGGCAGAGGCGCCAGGAGTACGAGGCCATGCAGGCCCCGTCGGTCGGCGGTGTGATGCTGCCTCGCGGCAACGGCGAGACCGTTCGCCTGTCGCGCGGTGCGTCGCTCACCGACTTCGCGGAGAAGATCAACGCCAACCCGGCGTCGCTCGTCGCGGTCATGATGAACCTCGGCGAGATGGTCACGGCCACGCAGTCCGTCTCCGACGAGACGCTCCAGCTCCTCGCCGACGAGATGAACTACACGGTTCAGATCGTCAGCCCCGAGGAGGAGGACCGCGAGCTCCTGGAGTCCTTCGACATCGAGTTCGGCGAGGACGAGGGCGACGAGGAGGACCTGATGGTCCGCCCGCCGGTCGTCACCGTCATGGGTCACGTCGACCACGGTAAGACCCGGCTCCTCGACGCCATCCGCAAGACGAACGTCATCGCGGGCGAGGCCGGCGGCATCACCCAGCACATCGGTGCCTACCAGGTCGCGACCGAGGTCAACGACGAAGAGCGCAAGATCACCTTCATCGACACCCCGGGTCACGAGGCGTTCACCGCCATGCGTGCCCGTGGTGCGAGGTCGACGGACATCGCGATCCTGGTCGTCGCGGCCAACGACGGCGTCATGCCGCAGACGGTCGAGGCGCTCAACCACGCCAAGGCGGCAGAGGTCCCGATCGTCGTCGCGGTCAACAAGATCGACGTCGAGGGCGCCGACCCGACCAAGGTGCGCGGTCAGCTGACCGAGTACGGTCTGGTGGCCGAGGAGTACGGCGGCGACACGATGTTCGTCGACATCTCCGCCAAGCAGGGTCTGCACATCGACTCCCTGCTGGAGGCCGTGGTCCTCACGGCCGACGCCTCGCTCGACCTGCGGGCCAACCCGAACCAGGACGCGCAGGGCATCGCGATCGAGTCCCGTCTCGACCGCGGCCGCGGTGCCGTGTCGACGGTCCTCGTCCAGCGCGGCACGCTGCGGGTCGGCGACACCATGGTGGTCGGCGACGCGTACGGCCGGGTCCGGGCGATGCACGACGACAACGGCAACCTCGTCACCGAGGCGGGCCCGTCGACGCCGGTTCAGGTCCTGGGCCTGACCAACGTCCCGGGTGCGGGCGACAACTTCCTCGTGGTCGACGAGGACCGTACGGCCCGTCAGATCGCGGAGAAGCGTGCCGCTCGCGAGCGCAACGCGGCCTTCGCCAAGCGCACGCGCCGCGTGTCGCTGGAGGACCTGGACAAGGTGCTGAAGGCCGGCGAGGTCCAGCAGCTGAACCTGATCATCAAGGGTGACGCTTCCGGTTCCGTCGAGGCACTCGAGTCCTCCCTGCTCCAGCTGGACGTCGGCGAAGAGGTCGACATCCGCGTCCTGCACCGCGGCGTCGGTGCGGTCACGGAGTCCGACATCGACCTGGCGATGGGCTCGGACGCCATCGTGATCGGCTTCAACGTGCGCGCCGCCGGGCGTGCGCAGCAGATGGCCGAGCGCGAGGGCGTGGACGTCCGCTACTACTCGGTCATCTACCAGGCGATCGAGGAGATCGAGGCGGCCCTCAAGGGCATGCTCAAGCCGGAGTTCGAGGAGGTCGAGCTCGGTACGGCGGAGATCCGCGAGGTCTTCAAGTCGTCCAAGCTGGGCAACATCGCGGGTGTTCTCATCCGCTCCGGCGAGGTCAAGCGGAACACCAAGGCCCGCCTCATCCGCGACGGCAAGGTGGTCGCGGAGAACCTCAACATCGAGGGTCTGCGTCGCTTCAAGGACGACGTCACCGAGATCCGCGAAGGGTTCGAGGGCGGTATCAACCTCGGCAACTTCAACGACATCAAGGTCGACGACGTCATCGCGACGTACGAGATGCGCGAGAAGCCGCGGGTGTGACACCCACGGCGCCCTGACCGGCCGACGCGGCACCGCCGCGTCGGCCGGCTGGCCGTTTGCCTCTCCTGCGGAGCCGCCTCGGCGCCCCGCCGGGGTCTGGGGCGGAGCCCCAGGGGCAGTGCCTCCTGGCCAACCATGTCGGGCGGGTGGGCGGGCAAGGGAAAACCCCGTCGAGCCACCGGCAGGCACGCGGTACCGTTCTTGATGTCCCTGTCCCAACCGCAGGGCCATCGATCCCGTACCGGCGGGTCATCCGGATACACATGTACGTGGGGACGCTGTCCTTCGACCTGCTTCTCGGCGACGTACGGTCGCTGAAGGAGAAGCGCTCCGTCGTCCGCCCCATCGTCGCCGAGCTCCAGCGCAAGTACGCGGTGAGCGCGGCCGAGGTGGATCACATGGACCTCCACCGCAGGGCCGTCATCGCCCTCGCGCTTGTGTCCGGCGACGCGGCGCACGTGAGCGATGTACTCGACCGGTGCGAACGGCTGGTCGCCGCCCGCCCCGAGGTGGAGCTGCTGTCCGTCAGGCGGCGCTTCCACGGCGAAGACGACTGACGAACCGAGAACGACCCAGACAGGAAAGAACGGGAGACGGACCAGTGGCCGACAACGCGCGGGCCAAGAGGCTGGCGGACCTCATCCGGGAAGTGGTGGCCCAGAAGCTGCAACGCGGGATCAAGGACCCGCGGCTCGGCTCTCACGTCACCATCACGGACACGCGGGTCACGGGTGATCTGCGGGAGGCGACCGTCTTCTACACCGTGTACGGGGACGACGAGGAGCGGAACGCGGCCGCAGCCGGTCTGGAGAGCGCCAAGGGCATCCTGCGCTCCGAGGTCGGCCGGGCCGCCGGTGTGAAGTTCACGCCGACCCTGACCTTCGTCATGGACGCCCTCCCGGACACCGCCCGGAACATCGAGGACCTCCTCGACAAGGCGCGCCAGTCCGACGAGAAGGTGCGCGAGGCGTCCGCGGGTGCGAAGTACGCCGGCGACGCCGACCCGTACCGCAAGCCGGACGAGGACGACGAGACGGACGACACCGCCGAATGACCCAGAAGCACACCGCGCCCGACGGCCTCGTCATCGTCGACAAGCCGTCGGGCTTCACTTCGCACGACGTCGTCGCCAAGATGCGCGGCATCGCCAGAACGCGACGCGTCGGGCACGCCGGCACCCTGGACCCGATGGCGACGGGCGTCCTCGTCCTCGGCGTCGAGAAGGCCACGAAACTCCTCGGCCATCTCGCACTGACCGAGAAGGAGTACCTGGGCACGATCCGGCTCGGGCAGAACACCCTCACCGACGACGCCGAGGGGGAGATCACCTCCTCGACGGACGCCTCCGAAGTCACCCGCGACGCCATCGACGCCGGCATCGCCAAGCTGACCGGCGACATCATGCAGGTGCCGTCCAAGGTCAGCGCCATCAAGATCAACGGCGTGAGGTCCTACAAGCGGGCCAGGGAGGGCGAGGAGTTCGACATCCCGGCCCGGCCCGTCACGGTCTCCTCCTTCGGCGTGTACGACGTCCGGGAGGCCGTCGCCGAGAACGGCACGGCCGTACTCGACCTGGTCGTCTCGGTCGTCTGCTCCTCCGGCACGTACATCCGGGCCCTGGCCCGCGACCTGGGCGCCGACCTCGGCGTCGGCGGGCATCTCACCGCCCTGCGGCGCACCCGTGTCGGCCCCTACAAGCTGGACGCGGCCCGCACCCTCGACCAGCTCCAGCAGGAGCTGACCGTGATGCCGGTCGCCGAGGCCGCCGCCGCCGCGTTCCGCCGCTGGGACGTCGACGCCCGGCGCGCCCGGCTGCTCACCAACGGCGTACGGCTGGACATGCCCGAGGAGTACGCGGGCTCCGGCCCCGTCGCCGTCTTCGACCCGGGGGGCCGCTTCCTCGCCCTCGTCGAGGAGCAGCGGGGCAAGGCCAAGAGCCTGGCCGTCTTCGGCTGACAGCACGCCGGGACCGTCCGCCCGTGGAGCGGCGACCACGGGGTACCTCCACTGCCGCCGCTCCACGGTCCCCCCTCGGTTCCCCCACCCCTAGGGTGTATCCAGCCGCCCCACTTCGTTCACCCGTCCGTGCAGGCGCTCGGAGTGAACCGGGGGAGCGGAAGGGGGCGCTTTCGCCGAGCGATCTGTCCCGCTGATCATCTCGCCCCTACCGTCGCACACGAAGGGCACGGGTGTACGGCGGGAGGCTCGACGATGACGTCGCGGAACCGGACCCGGGAGACGGACGGCAGCGCACGAGGCTCCCTGGACCGCCCCGGAACAGCAGAGCAGACGACCGAGGGAACCGACGGCGGGGCATCCGGCCCCGTCCTCGTCCGCGTCCACGACCACGCCGGCCGCCCCCGCGGCACCGGCTTCCTGGCCGACCGGCACGGCACGCTCGTCACCAGCCACGAGGCGGTCGACGGCCTGCCCCGGCTCGTCCTGTACGGGGCGGGGGACCGCCGCCGGGTCGTGTCCGCCGACGCGGTGACCGCGCTGCCCGCGCTCGGCCTGGCCCTCGTACGGACCGAGGGCCTCGGTGTGCCGCCGCTGCCCGTCACCGTGCGGGGCGGGGCCGGGACGGGCGCCTATGTGCGGATCGCCGCCGGCGGCTGGCGCGAGGCCCGGGTGCTGGGCTCCACCGCCGTGACGTACACGGCCGCGCACCGCCTCCACCGCCTCGACGGCGCGCTGGAACTGGCGGTCGGCACGGCAGGGCGGGACGCGCTGCGGCTGGGCGGCGGGGCGGCCGGCGGCCCGGTGCTCGACGCCGCGACCGGCGCCGTCGTCGGTGTCCTCGGCACCGCGCTCAGCTCCGACCACAGCGACGTCGGGTTCGCCGTACCCCTGCATTCCCGGGTCCTCGGCGCGGCGACCCCGCTCGCCGGGCTGCTCGCCGAGAACGCGGCGACGGTCCCCGCGTACGGCGCCGACCTCAACCTGGCCGGAGTGCTGGAGCTGACCGGCACCGCGGTGGGGCTGGACGGCCCGCCCGGCGGCACGGGGCTCCCGGAGCCGGTCGAACGGGCGGCTGTCGTGGCCGAGTTCAGCGCGTTCGAGGCAGGCCCGGCGGCCGTACTCGGCCTGGTCGGGGCGCCCGGCAGCGGTCGTACGACGGAACTCGCGGCGCTCGCCGCGCGCCGGGCCCGCAGCGGGTATCCCACGCTGTGGCTGCGCGGCTGCGAACTGCGGGACGACGACGCCTCGGTAGCCGACGCGGCACGCCGGGCGCTGACCCGGGCCGCCCATGCCGTGGCCGCGTCCCGGTCCCGTTTCCTGCCGACCGACCTGGGCGACACCACGCCCGAGCGCCTCACCCGTCTCGCCGGTGCCCTCGGCCGGCCCCTGCTGCTGCTCCTCGACGGCCCGGAGGAGATGCCCCCGACGCTGGCCCGCCGCCTGGCCGACTGGAGGGAGGGGACGGTGCGGTGGCTGCGGGAGACGGGCGTGCGGCTGGTCGTGGCGTGCCGGGCGGAGTACTGGGAGGGAGCGGGATTCCCGGCGGAGGTCCTGCACCGGCCGGCCGGTGCCGAAGAGTGGCCCGCGTGTGTGCGGCTCGGCGACCTCACCGAGGACGAGGCCCGGCAGGCCCGCCTGCGCCACGGCATCCCCGAGAGCGCCCTCGTCGACACCGACGCCCGGCACCCATTCACCCTGCGACTGCTCGCCGAGATCCGCGACGCCCTCGGTGTCTGCGACGGCCCGGAAAGCGCCGGTGCCCCCGACAGTCCCAACGGCCTGTGCGCCACCGTCGGCCGCGACGACGTCTTCGCGGCCTACCTGGACCTGATGTCCCTGCGCATCGCCCTGCGCCTGGCCGCCGGGAACGGCCTGTGCGGCGCGGCCGTACGCCGACTGGCCGCCAAGGTCGCCGGGCAGGTGCACGAGGCGGCCCGGCGCGGCCTCGGACCGGGGCTGGGCGATCTGGACCGGGAGTCGTTCGAGACGGTGTTCCCGTGGGGGGCCGCACCGGCGCGGCTCGGCGGCGGCACCGGCTGGGCGTCGGCCGTCCTCGCCGAGGGCCTGCTCGTGCCCGCCGGAGCCGGTTACCGCTTCGCCCACGAGGAGCTCGCCGACTGGCTCCAGGGCATGCACCTCGACCTCGACGAGGCCCTGCACGCTCTCGTCCACCGCCGGCAGGACGCGCAGTGCGACCCCGTCCCGCACCACCGCATCGGGCCCGTCGTGCAGGCCCTGCTGTTCCTCGCCCGCCAGCACGGCACCGGCCAACTGGCTGCCAGGCTGGCGGACCTGGTGCACGCCCTGGACGCCGCTCCACGGTCCTGGTGGGCCCCCCGGCTGCTCGCCGGGACCCTGTCGGCCGTACCGGAGGCGACGCCGTACACGGAGGTGCTGCGGCTGCTCGCCGACCGGATCGTGGCCTGGCGGCGACAGGACAGGCCCGTGCCGGAGGAGGTCGGGCCCGCCTTCTGGGCCGGCCTACGGCTGCCGGAGGACGAGCGGTTCGCGCTGCTGAGGCGGCTGGTGCACGCCGACGGCCCGCCGTGCGAGGCCGGTCCCCGGTTCCTGGACACCGTCGCGCGGTTGCTGGCCGCCGACCCCACCGCCGTACAGCCGCTGCTGGCCCGCTGGTTCGACGACGAGCAGCCGCTGCCGGCCACCCCGCACGCGACCGTGGCCACGGCCGCGCAGGCACTGCTGCACACCCACCGGCACGGCGCCCTGGACGACTTGGCGGACGTGCTCGTCGACCGTGCGCACCGCAGGGCCGACGAGCTGCTCGCCGTGCTGGCCGAGGAGGAACCGTCGGCGGTGTGCCGGGCCGTCGACCGGTGGGCGCGCGACGATCGGCCGGCGCGACGCAGTGCCGCGGTGGCGCACGGCCTGCGCGTCGCGCCGCGGGTGAGCGCCGGGGGCGATCGCGCCCTGCTGCGCTACGCGGCTCTCACCCTGCTCGCCCGCCCCGCCGACCGGGCCTTGCACGGCGGCGCCCTCGCCCTCCTCGTCCAGGATCCGCATACCCGGGCCCGGTATCTGCCGCGGGCGCTTGAGCACTTCGCGGCGGGCGACCCGCACCTCCCGCCGGACGCGCCGGCCGCCGCTCTCCTCACCCACCCCGAGCCGGTCCTCGGCGCCTTCGCGGTGCGGCTGGAGCGGCCGGACGCGGAGGAGGCGCTGCGGGCGCTCGCCGGCGCAACCCCGCCCGGCCTGGCCCGGCGGGTCGCCGTGCTGGTGGGGCAGGCGGCACAGCGGCGGCCGGAACTCGCCGGGCACGTGGCCGCGTACGTGGACCAGCGGCTCGACCGGGGCCCTGCCGCCCGAGCCGTGCTCCTGCCGCTGGTCACCGGCCTGCTTCAGGGCGGCCCGGTGCGGCTGCGGTGCGCCCTCGCCGCGGTCCTCATCCCGCCCGGCATCCCCGCCTCCGGCCCGCTGCGCCGCGAACTGCGCGAGGTGCTCCTGGCCCGCGAGCAGGACATCGACGTCCTGGACGCGCTGCTGCACGCCGCCGCCCGGAACGGCGGTGACGACCTGCGCGACCTCGTCTGCCGCATCGGACTGCTCCTGGCGCGCACCCCGGAGGGCGCCGGCCGCTTCGACCGTGCCCTGGTCGACCTCGGCCGGCAGATGCCCGGCTTCGCCGCCCGCGTGGCCCGCTGGCTCGCCGACGCGCCCGAGGAGTGGGCGGCGCTGGTCGGGCCGAGCGCCCACCGGACGATCGAGAACCTGGCGGGCGTACACGTCCCCGCCTGAGGGGATCCCGCGCAGGCCGGAGGGGACCGCGGCGTCGTGCGCCCTGTCACAGCCCCCATGCCGATGCGGGCCGCAGGCACCGGGCATGGCACCCTTAGACCTGCGTACGAGGCAACCAGGACAACCACGGACACGGGTTCGACGAGCTTTCGACAAGGAGCAGGCACAGTGCAGCGCTGGCGTGGCTTGGAGGACATCCCCCAGGACTGGGGGCGCAGCGTCGTCACCATCGGCTCCTACGACGGAGTCCACCGCGGACACCAGCTGATCATCCGGCATGCCGTGAACCGCGCCCGGGAGCTGGGTGTGCCCGCCGTCGTCGTCACCTTCGACCCGCACCCCAGCGAAGTCGTCCGCCCCGGCAGCCACCCGCCGCTGCTCGCCCCGCACCACCGCCGCGCCGAACTCATGGCCGACCTGGGCGTGGACGCGGTGCTCATCCTGCCCTTCACGACCGAGTTCTCGCAGCTGTCCCCGGCCGACTTCGTCGTCAAGGTCCTCGTCGACAAGCTGCACGCCAAGGCCGTCGTCGAGGGCCCCAACTTCCGCTTCGGCCACAAGGCCGACGGCAACGTGGAGTTCCTTGCCGCGCAGGGCAAGACCTACGACTTCGAGGTCGAGGTCGTCGACCTGTACGTGACCGGCGAGGCGGGCGGCGGTGAGCCGTTCTCCTCGACGCTGACCCGTCGTCTGGTCTCCGAGGGCGACGTCGAGGGCGCCGCCGAGATCCTGGGCCGTCCGCACCGGGTGGAGGGCGTGGTCGTCCGGGGCGCCCAGCGCGGCCGCGAACTGGGCTTCCCGACCGCCAACGTCGAGACGCTGCCGCACACCGCCATCCCCGCGGACGGTGTCTACGCCGGCTGGCTGCACGCCCAGGGCGAGGCGATGCCGGCCGCGATCTCCGTCGGCACGAACCCGCAGTTCGAGGGCACCGAGCGCACGGTGGAGGCGTACGCCATCGACCGGGTGGGCCTCGACCTGTACGGCCTCCATGTCGCCGTCGACTTCCTGGCGTTCGTGCGGGGGCAGGCCAGGTTCGACACGCTGGACGCCCTGCTGGAGCAGATGGCCGAGGACGTCAAGCGCTGCCGGGAGCTGGTGGCGGCGGCCGAGTCCGCCTAGGGCCTGTCGTTTGGATCACGTCGCAGACGCGGGGTCTGGCACGCACCTCTGCGGCGTTGTCGTCGGTTGCCGACGCTCCGCGTCGACGCCCTCCTCCGCCTTGCAGAGGTACGCACCAGACCCCGCTCGCCGGCACCGAGCAGAACAGTCGCTTCCCTGCGACCTGATCCAAACGACAGACCCTAGCGTCCCTGGCCGTCCGCGTACTCGCTATGCGCTCGCGGCCTCGTCCGGGTGGAGGGCATCCAGGATGAGGGTGAGGCCGAAGGCGAACTCGTCGGCGTAGTCGTAGCCCGGCTTGAGGACGTGCTCGGTGGCCAGTTCGGTGAGGTGGGGGTAGGTGTCGGCGGGCATGTCGCGCAGGATGGCGCCCGCGACCTCGTCCAGCTCCGCCGCGCCTTTGAACGGCAGGCTCAGCTCCTGGAGCACGAAGCCGTACAGGTAGCTGTCGATCAGCGAGACCGCGTGCGCGGCCATGGGGACGGAGAATCCTCCGGCGCGCAACGTCCCGATGACGGCGTCGTGATGGCGCAGGGTCGCGGGGCCGGGCTGGGAGCGGGAGTCCATGAGACCGACCGCCCAGGGGTGACGCCGCAGGACGGCACGGGCGGAGTCCGCGCGGTGGCGCAGGGCACTCTTCCAGTCCATGTCGCGCGGCGGTAGGTCGATCTCGCCGAACACCGCGTCCACCATGCCGTCGAGGATGTCCTCCCGGCCCGCGACGTGGTGGTAGAGCGACATCGCCTCGACGCCCAGCGGTTCGGCGATGGCCCGCATGGTGAGCGCGGCCGCCCCCTTCTCGTCCGCCACTGCCACCGCCGTGCGGATCACGCGCTCGCGACTGAGCGGAGTGCGCTCCGACCCCCTCCGCCGGCCCTTGTTCCCCTCGCCCATCCAGGCCCTCCTCCTCGCTTCCCTCAGTGCTCCCTTGACCGCCTTACAGCATAAGGCTAGCTTGCCTTACAATATAAGGTTGGCATCCCGGCGAAGGGGGCTGCGCCATGAACACGGATCACGTGAAGAAGGTCTGCATCATCGGGGCTTCGGGGAAGCTCGGGCAGTACATGGTCGGGCACGCGCTGGAGCGCGGCTACGAGGTGGTCGGGGTGTGCCGGGAGCGCAGCGTGCCGAAGCTGGTCGCGTTCGAAGGCCGGATCACCGTCGTCCCCGGGCCCACCGACGACCCGGAGGTGATCCGGCGGGCGGTCGCCGGGTGCGACGGGGTGCTGACGGTTCTGGTGCCGTGGGGTGTGCGGCAGTACGCGTCGGGCACGGCGCAGGCGGTGCTGGACCACGCACGGCCGGGCGCGCGCCTGGTCTTCTCCTGCGGCTGGCACATCACGCGCGACGGCAAGGACAGGTACTCGCGGCTGTTCACCCTGGGGGTCCGGATCGCCGCCGTGCTGGGCAAGCTCGTCCGCGCCGTCGAACTCGACGACCAGGTCGAGGCGTGCCGACGGGTGTTCGCCAGCGGCACCGCGTGGACCGTGGTGCGCGGCAGCTCCCTGGAGGAGGGCGAGAGCCAGGGCCTGCCCGTGTGGAGCCGGCGTGTGGGCGACCCGGTACTGGCCAGCAACCTGACGCGCCGGGTGGACTTCGCGCTGTTCATGGTGGAGGCGCTCACCGACGACACGCTCGTCCAGGAGGCCCCGGCGATCGTCGGCTGCCGAACCCCCAGCGCCCTCGCCCACGCCGGAGGGCCGCGCGTTTAGGGCCTGTCGTTTGGATCAGGTCGCAGACGCGGGGTCTGGCACGCGCATCTGCGGCGTTGTCGTCGGTTGCCGATTCCCCCACGCTCGGCTTCGCTCGCGCGGGCGGTGCCCCCATCGCATCGCCGCCCTCCTCCGCCTTGGCAGCCGCACGCACCAGGCCCCGCTCACCGGCGCTGGCGAGATGCCGTCGATTCCCTGCGACCTGATCCAAACGACAGGCCCTGGCCGGGTTGCACAGGGAGCCGGGACCTCCCGCCCGGCCTCGCCTTCAGCGCGTCGCCCAGTGGCATGCCACCTGGGCCGTGCCGCTGCCGTCGAGGATCTCCGGATCCTCGCTGCGGCACGCGTCCGAGACGCCCGCCCGTTCCGCCTCGCCGCTCGCGAGGACCTGGCAGCGGGCGTGGAAGCGGCAGCCGGACGGCACACGCGACGGGTCCGGGGGCTCGCCGGTCAGGACCACCGGGTCGCCGGGCGCCTCCGGGAGCACCGACAGCAGGGCCTGGGTGTACGGGTGACGGGGCGCGGTCAGGACCTGCTCCACCGCGCCCGTCTCCACGATCCGGCCCAGGTACATCACGGCGACCCGGTCGGCGATGTTCCAGGCCAGCCCCAGGTCGTGCGTGACGACCAGCGCGGACAGGCCCAGCTCGGTGCGCAGCCGCAGCAGCAGGGCGAGGATCTCACCGCGCACGGAGGCGTCGAGGGACGCCACCGGCTCGTCGGCGACGAGGAGTTCGGGTTCCAGGGCGAGCGCGCCCGCGATGACGACCCGCTGACGCTGCCCGCCCGACAGCTCGTGCGGGTAGCGCAGGAAGAAGCGCTCCGGGGGGCGCAGACCTGCGCGGGACAGGGCCTCGGCGACCGCTGTCCGTTCGTCGCCGCCGTAGCCGTGGATGCGCAGGCCCTCGGCGACCGCGTCGTACACCGTGTGCCGCGGGTTGAGCGAGCCGCTCGGGTCCTGGAGGACCAGCTGGACGCGCTTGCGGTACGCCTTGAGGGACCGGCCGGAGTGCTCCAGCGGGCGGCCGTCGAAGGTGACCCGGCCCGAGGTCGGCTCGACCAGGCCCAGCAGACAGCGGGCCAGGGTCGTCTTGCCGCAGCCGGACTCGCCGACCAGCGCGACGATCTCGCCGGGCCGGATGTCGAGGTCGACCCCGTCCACCGCGCGGGCCCGGGGGCCGCCGTGCCGGCCGGGGAAGGTGACGTGCAGGTCCTGGGCGCTCAGCAGCGGTGCCGTGGTGACCTCGGGTGCCGTGGGGGACATGCTCATGGCGTGCTGGGCCTCGCTTCCTCCAGGGCTTCCGGATCCGGCGCCTGACGGGCCTCACGGGGCTCCTTTGCCGGCGGCCCGACCAGGACGCACGCCGCCCGGCGCTCCGGCCCCGCCTCGCGCAGCACCGGGTCCTCCTCGGGGCAGGACTCCAGCGCCACCGGGCAGCGCGGATGGAACGTACAGCCGGACGGCAGCGCCGCCGGGTCGGGCGGGTCACCGGCCAGCCCCTGCGGTGCGAACCGGGAGGCCGGGTCGCCGATGCGCGGGAACGCGGCCGACAAGGCCCTGGCATACGGGTGCCGGGCGTCCTCGTACACCTGCTGGGCCGGGCCCTCCTCGACCACCCGCCCCGCGTACATCACCGCGAGCCGGTCACAGGTGTCGGCGAGGACCGCCAGGTCGTGGCTGATCATGATCAGGCCCAGGTCCTGGTCCGCGACGAGCTGTTCGATGAGCCGGAGGATCTGCGCCTGGATCATCACGTCGAGCGCGGTGGTCGGCTCGTCGGCGATGACCAGCCGCGGATCGCAGGCCAGCGCCATGGCGATCATGACGCGCTGGCGCTGCCCGCCGGACAGCTCGTGCGGATAGGCCTCCGCGCGGGCCGCCGGCAGGCCGACGTGCTCCAGCAGCTCCCCGGTCTTCTTCTTCGCCCCGGCCGGGGTCGCCTTCCGGTGCAGCAGGATCGGCTCGGCGATCTGGTCGCCGATGCGGTGCACGGCGTTCAGGGAGTGCATCGCTCCTTGGAACACCACCGAGGCCCCGGCCCAGCGGACCGCCCGCACCCGGCCCCACTTCATCGTCAGCACGTCCTCGCCGTCGAGCAGGACCTCACCCGTGATGCGGGTCCCGGCGGGCAGCAGCCGCAGCAGGGCCAGCGCCAGCGTGGACTTGCCGCAGCCGGACTCCCCGGCGAGGCCCAGCTTCTGGCCGGCGTCCAGGCGCAGGTCCACCCCGCGCACGGCCGCGGCCCCGCCCGCGTACGTCACCGTCAGGTCCCTGACGTCGAGCAGAGTCACCGCGACACCCCCAGCCTGGGGTTGAGGACGGACTCCACGGCCCGCCCGCAGAGCGTGAACGCCAGCGCCACCACGGCGATGGCGATGCCCGGCGGCACCAGGTACCACCAGTCCCCGGCACTGACCGCGCCCGCCTCCCGCGCGTCCTGGAGCAGCCCGCCCCACGACACGACCGTCGGGTCACCGAGGCCGAGGAAGGCCAGCGTCGCCTCGGCGAGGATGGCGCTGGAGATGATCAGGGTCGTCTGGGCGAGCACCAGCGGCATGACGTTGGGCAGCACGTGCCGGGACATGATGTGCCAGTGCCCGCCGCCGAGCGCCTTCGCCCGCTCGATGTACGGCCGCGTCTGCACGGCGAGGGTCTGCGCGCGCACCAGCCGGGCCGTGGTCGGCCAGGTGGTGACGCCGATGGCGACCACGGTCGTGGTCAGCGAGCGGGACATCACGGTGGCCAGGGCGATCGCCAGCACCAGCGTCGGCATGACCAGGAACCAGTCGGTGATCCGCATCATCACCGTCGCGTACCAGCCCTTGAAGTGGCCCGCCGTGACCCCGATCAGGGTGCCGATCGCCACCGACAGCACGGCCGCGAGCAGCCCGACCAGCAGCGACACCCGAGAACCCCAGATCACCAGGCCCAGGAGGTCACGGCCGAACTGGTCGGTGCCGAGCGGGAACTCGGCGCTCGGCCTCTGCATGGGACGCCCCGGCGCGTCGGTCACACTGCTCACGTCGGAGCCGACGAACAGTGGCGCGAACAGCGCCAGCAGCGCGCACAGGGCGAGCGCGGTCAAGCCGTACAGCCCCGCCCGTTCGGCGCGGTACTGCCGCCAGAAGCGGGCGACGGAGGCCCGGCGCCGCTGCCGGGCGAGGGCGCGCGGGCCCGGGCCCGTCTCGGTCGTCGTCATCGGGCCACCCGGGGGTCAAGCAGCGGATAGACCAGGTCGGCGAGGGTGTTCATCACGATCACCGCGGCGGCGAACACGAAGAACAGCCCCTGCACCAGCGGCAGGTCGGGCACGCTCAGCGCCTGGTAGAACAGCCCGCCGAGGCCCGGCCAGGAGAACACCGTCTCCACCAGGATCACGCCCGCCACCGTCCGGCCGAGGTTGATGAAGATCAGCGTCACGGTCGGCAGCAGCGCGTTCGGCACGGCGTGCCGGCGCCGCACCAGGTCGTCGCGCAGCCCCTTGGCCCGTGCGGTCGTCAGATAGTCGCTGCCCATCTCGTCCAGCAGCGCCGACCGCGTGACCAGCAGCGTCTGCCCGTACTCCACGGCCACCAGCGTCACCACCGGCAGCACCAGATGGTGCGCCACGTCGAGGACGTAGGCGAAGCCCTCCTCGCCGCCCGACTCCATGCCGCCGGTCGGGAACATGCCCGGGAGCGGGCCGATGCCCACCGACAGCACGATGATCAGCAGCAGCCCGAGCCAGAAGGACGGGATGGAGTACAGCGTCAGCGCCAGGCCCGTGTTGATCCGGTCGCCGAGCCCGCCGCGCCGCCACGCCGAGCGGGTGCCGAGGAAGATGCCCAGCGCGGTGTAGAGGACGAAGGCGGTGCCGGTGAGCAGCAGGGTGTTCGGCAGCGCCTCGGTGATCTTGTCGACGACAGGAGCACGGAACTGGTACGACGTCCCGAAGTCGCCGGTGAGCGCCTTGCCGCAGTAGTCCGTGAACTGCCGCCACAGCGGCAGGTCGAGCCCGAACTCCCTGCGATAGGCGGCCAGCTGCTCGGCCGAGACCTGACGGCCGCCCGTCATCGTCTTCACCGGGTCGCCGGGGATCAGCCGGAAGAGGAAGAAGCTGGTGACGAGCACGGCCAGCAGCGATACGGCCGCGCCCGCCACCTTGCCCGCGAGGTACCGCGGGTACGCGGAGCCCTTGCGTGCCCGGGGCCCGGCCGCCGGCTTCCGCTCCTCGACCAGAGCGGGTGTCGCGTCAGCGGTCATGGGTATCCGCTCGCCCGCTCTACTCGCGGTCATCGGCGGTGGAGCGCCGCCGCATCGCCGCGAAGACGCCGAGCCCGGCGAGGACCACGACACCCCCGACGATCCCGAGCACGACCCCCGTCGACGACGCGCTGTCCGACGAGCCACTCGACTGCGCCGGGACCGCCGACCACCAGCTCCAGTAGCCGTCCTGGCCGTAGATGTTCCCCGCCTTCGCCGGCATGGTCGTGATGGACTTGATCTGGTCCGTCCGGTAGGCCTCGACCGCGTTCGGATACGCCATGACGTTCATGTACCCGAGGTCGTACAGCCGCGACTCCATCTGCTTGACGATGTCCGCCCGTTTGGCGGGGTCGTACTCGGCGAGCTGCCGGGCGTGGAGCTCGTCGTACTTCTTGTCGCAGATGAAGTTGTCGGTCGCGCCCGTGTCCTTCGGGGTCGCCGGGAGCGCCCCGCAGGTGTGGATGGACAGCACGAAGTCCGGGTCCGGGTTGACCGACCAGCCGTCGAAGGCCAGGTCGTACTTGCCGGCCAGCCAGGGGTCGGTCACGTTGTCCAGGCAGTTGAGCTGGACACCGAAGCCGAGCTTGCCCCACCACTCCTGGAGGTACTTGCCGACCGCCTTGTCGTTGGGGTCGGTGGCGTGGCACAGGATCCGGTAGCTGATGGGCTTGCCGTCCTTGCCGACGCGCTTGCCGTCGCCGTTCTTCCTGTAACCCGCCTGGTCGAGGATCCGGGCCGCCTCGGCCGGGTCGTACGTCAGCTTCTGGCTGGCGGACGGCTTCCAGAAGTACTGCGAGAAGCGCGGCGGGATGTAGCCCTCGCCCTCGACGGCGTGCCCCTGGAACACCTTGTCGATGATGGCCTTGCGGTCGACGGCCTTGAACAGCGCGTTCCGCACCCGCTGGTCCAGCAGGGACGGATGGCCGTCGCCGAACTTCTCACCGTTCTTCGCCTTCGCGCCCGGGTTGGTGGCGAGGGCGTAGAAACGGCGGCCGGGGGCGTCGTTGACCTCGATGTTCTCCGCGCCCTTCAGGGACGCCGCCTGAGCGGGCGTCAGGGACGGCGAACCGGCGACGAACGACACCTCGCCCTTGCGCAGCGCCGACACCGCCGCGTCCTGGTCCTTGTAGTAGCGGAAGACCAGCTCGTCGAACTTCGGCGCCCCGCGCCAGAAGCTCTTGTTGGCCTTGAGCCGGACGTAGCTGTCCGCCTTGTACCCGGTCAGCACGAACGGTCCGTTGCCCACCACCGGGAAGCTCTTGTCGTTGTTGAACTCGGAGAAGTCCGAGACCTTCTCCCACACGTGCTTCGGCACGATCGGCACATCGAGCGCGGTCATCGTGGCCTGCGGCTTCTTCAGCTCGATGACCAGCTTGGTCGGGCTGGACGCCGTCACCTTCCGGAAGTTGCCGACGTAGCTGCCGTTCGCCGTGGCCGCGCCGGAGTCGGTCATCATCTTGTTGAACGTCCACGCCGCGTCCTCGGCGGTGGCCTGCTTGCCGTCCGACCACTTGGAGTTGGAGCGGATCGTGTACGTCCAGGTCAGCTTGTCCGGCGACGGCTCCCACTTGGTGGCCAGGCCCGGGATGGCGTGGTTGTCCTTGGGGTCGTAGTTCGTCAGGTACTCGTACATGAGCCGGTGAATGCTCGTACTGAGCAGCCGGACCGCCAGGAACGGGCTGAGCGAGTCCACGCTCTGCGCCACCGCGACGGTCAGCACCTTCTTGCCGTCGTCGGCCGCCCGGGCCTGCCGGGGCGCCGGGTCGAGCGGGGTCGCGAGACCGGCTGTGAGGGTGAGCGCGGCCGCTCCGGCCACGGCGACGAGCCTGAGGCCGCGCGGGAGGCTGCGTGTCTGATCTTTCGTGCCCATGTCGGACCTCGCGTCATCGCTCGGACGGGAAGGACGGGTTGATCAGGTGTCAGATGGATGATGAGTGTGTCTATCAGCGGCCATCTCTACGCGTCAACGGCACATTCACCCCATGTGGCCTGCGGAAATAACGAATTGGCGAGCTTTTCGTGCCCATTGGTCGAGACCACTGACGCCCTCCTGGCCAGGGCCTGGCAACGGATTTCACCCCGGAACGCGCCGCGGCCCGCGCCGAGCGGGAACGGCGCGGGCCACGAAGGGGATCGGCCCCTCGAAAGGGGCCGATCGGGTGAGGCGATTACTGCGACGGAGGCGGAGGCGGCGGGGTCTGCCCGTCGGGCTGCGCCGGGTAACCCGGCTGACCGGGCTGCGGGTAGCCGTAACCGGGCTGACCGGGCTGCGGGTAACCGTAGCCCGGCTGCGGGGGCGCCGGGGGCTGGCCGGGCTGGGGGTACGGCTGACCGGGCTGCGCGGCCGGCTGTCCCGGCTGACCGGGCTGCGGGTAGGGCGGCTGGCCCGCGGCCTGCGGGTACGGCTGCTGTCCTGGCTGGGCAGGGGGCTGGCCCGGCTGGGGGTACGGCTGGCCGGGCTGGGCGTACGGCTGCCCGGGCTGCGGTTGCGGCTGTCCGGGCTGCGGCTGCTGAGGGTAGGGGCCCGGCTGCCCGGGGACCTGCTGGCCCGGAACCGGCTGCCCGGGGCCCGGCTGCTGTCCGGGATACGGAGGCTGGGGCTGGCCCGGTACGGGCTGGCCGGGCAGCGGCGGGGCGGCCACCGGCGGCGGGTTGCCGTCGGAGGTCCACAGTCCGTGCGCCTGCTGATGGCGGGTGAAGTCCTCGGCGACCATCGCCGCGAGGTTGAAGTACGCCTCCCGCACCTTCGGCCGCATCATGTCGAGGTCGACCTCGGCACCGGCGGCGAGATGCTCGTCGAACGGCACGACGATGACGCCCCGGCAGCGCGTTTCGAAGTGCGACACGATGTCGTCGACCTTGATCATCTTGCCGGTCTCGCGCACACCGGAGATGACGGTGATGGACCGGGCGACGAGATCGGCGTACCCGTGCGCCGACAGCCAGTCCAGCGTCGTACTCGCGCTGCTCGCACCGTCCACCGACGGCGTCGAGATGATGATGAGCTGGTCGGCGAGGTCCAGCACACCGCGCATGGCGCTGTAGAGCAGACCGGTACCGGAGTCGGTGAGGATGACCGGGTACTGCTTGCCCAGTACGTCGATCGCGCGCCGGTAGTCCTCGTCGTTGAAGGTCGTCGACACGGCAGGGTCGACGTCGTTGGCGATGATCTCCAGCCCGGAGGGCGCCTGGGACGTGAACCGCCGGATGTCCATGTACGAGTTGAGGTGCGGGATCGCCTGGACGAGGTCACGGATGGTGGCCCCGGTCTCGCGCCGCACGCGGCGCCCGAGGGTTCCCGCGTCCGGGTTGGCGTCGATCGCGAGGATCTTGTCCTGCCGCTCGGTGGCGAGCGTGGAGCCGAGCGCGGTGGTCGTGGTCGTCTTGCCGACACCGCCCTTGAGGCTGATCACGGCGATCCGGTAGCAGGAGAGCACGGGCGTGCGGATCAGCTCCAGCTTCCGCTGCCGCTCGGCCTCCTCCTTCTTCCCACCGATCTTGAACCGACCGCCGCCGGCCACCGGGCGGCTGCTCTTCGCCTTCTGCTTCTTGCTGTTGAGCAGCCGGTCGGACGACAACTCCACGGCAGCGGTGTAACCGAGCGGCGCGGCCCCTGGGTTGGTCGGCTGCCGCTGGTCGTGCTGCATGGGCTGCGGCCAGGCGGCCCCGGTCCGCGGGTCAACGGGCTGCGGAGGCTGCCCCTGTCCGTCGGGCTGCGGCTGGGCCTGGGCCTGCGGGGGCACGCCGGGGTGGGGCTGCTGGGCGGCCGGGGCGCCGGGGTGGGGGAATCCGTAGCCGCTCTGGGGGTTGGGTGCGGCCGGGGCGGGCGCGCCGGGGTGCGGGAAGCCGTAGCCGTCCTGCGCGTTGGGCGCGGGGGCGGGCGGGGTGTTGGGCTGTTGCGGCAGGGGTTGTTGTGCGGCCGGGGCCTGGGCGGGGGCGCCGGGGTGCGGGAAGCCGTAGCCGCCTTGCGCGTTGGGTGCGGCGGCTGACGGGGTGTCGGGCCCGGGCTGCGGGAATCCGTAACCGCCCTGCGTGTTCGGGGCAGAAGCGGGCGGGGTGCTGGGCTGCTGGGCCGGCGGCTGCTGGGCGGCCGGGGCCGGGGCGCCGGGGTGGGGGAAGCTGTAGCCGCCCTGGGCATCGGGTGCGGCCGGGGCCGGAGCTCCCGGGTGCGGGAAGCCGTAGGCGCCGGGCTGCGGTACGGGCTGGGCGGGCGGCTGGTTCGGCGGCGTCGGCGGGTTCCAGGCGGCGGGCGCGGGCTGCGGCGCCTGCGGCTGGAACGGCGGCTGCTGAGCCGGCGCCGACGGCTGGGGCGGCACCGGCGGCTGACCCTGCGTGGCCGACGGCTGCGGCTGCGCGGGTGCGTTCGGGTCCGTGGGCTGTGCCTGCGGCTGGGGCTGCTGCTGCGGCTGCGCGGGCCACTGGCTGGCCGGCGCCGGGGCGGCCGGCTGATACGACGGCGGCAGCGGCGGCATGGCCTGCGGGGCCGGGGGAGTCCAGGCGGGCTGGGCGTCGGACGCGCCCGGCACGGCGGCGTCCTGCGGAACGCTGTCCTCGGGAGCGGCGTCGGCAGGCACGGCGTCGGCAGGCTCGGAGCCCACGGGCTGGGCGTCGGCGGGAGGGGCGTCGGCCGGCTCGGGGGCAGCCGGGACCGCGTCCGCAGGCACTGCAGGCACGGCATCGGCCGGGCCCTCATCGGCAGTCACCGCATCCGCGGCCACCGCATCCGCCGGGATCGCGTCCGAGGGCACCGCATCTGCCGGGTCCTCATCCGACGGCACCGCATCCGCAGGCACGGAGTCCTCAGGCTCGGCATCCTGCGGCACGGCCTCGTCCGTCTCCGCCTGCGGAGCCGCGTCCTCGGGAGCTTCATCCTCCGGCGCGGTCACCGAGGGGTCCACGCCCCCGCTGTCGGCATCGTCGGAAGCAGGGCCGTCCGCACCGGACACGTCAGCCGCATCCACGGCCACCGCCGTGTCGGAGGAGACGTCCTCGTCCTCGTCGGCGCCGGTGTCGGCGTCGACGGGAGCCCCCTCGACGTCACCGCCGGACTCCTTGCCCGGCTCGGCCCCGACACTCGGACCGGAAGCGACCGCGCTGTCCTCGTACCTGCTCTCGTCCTGGTCCTCGTCGGGTGCCTCCAGCCGCGCCTCGGCCTCGGCGGCACGCTCCGCGATCTCCCGCTTCAGGGCGACGGCGGAGAACCGCATCGTGTCACCGCTCTCCAGATCACCGTTCCCCGGCTCCGCGTCATCGGAAGCCGGAGTGGCCGGAGCCTGGGGCGTGGCCGAAGCAGCCGGAGGCTCCGCCGGAGCGGCCGGCGCCCACTGCGCCTGATACCCACCGACGGGGATGTTCGGCACAGCCGTAGGCGAGGCCGGATCCGCCGCAGGCGCCTCGCTCCGCTCCTGCGGCTGCGACCTCGATGACTGCGCTCCCTGCGACTGCGACCCCTGCGGCTCGAACCCCACCGGAAGCCTGGGCACGGCAGCCGGCCCTCCGGCAGACGGTCCCCCGGCAGCAGGCGCGGGCGGCGTGAACGGCGTACCCGGCCCGGGCGCGGGAGGCGCGGGAGGTGTGAACGGAGCGCCCGGAGCAGGCGGCGGCGCGGGCGGCGTGAAAGGCGCCCCCGGAGCCGGAGAAGGAGCCGGTGCCGGAGAGGAGCCGGAAGCGTGCCCCTGCCCCTGCCTCGGAATGGACGACGCCCCACCGGAAGGATTGGCATGCGGCGGCGGAGTGAGCCCCGGCAGCGGCGGAACCGGCCCACTCGGCGCCCCGGAACCCTGGGCCCCTGAACCCTGCGCCCCTGAACCCCCCTGCGGACGGGAACCCCCGGGCGCCCCGGAGGCATCGGAGTCCTTGGAGGCACCCGCCCCCTGCCCCGAGCTCGAACTCCCCGAGGCGTTCTGCGTGTACCAGGCCGGCGGCGCGTAGTCGATGGTGAACTCGCCCGTCATCTCTGCCGCGGACTCCGCGTCGGGCTGGTCATCGCCGGGTGTCGCCCAGCCCCCGCGGTTCCCGTCCCGATCGCTGCTCACAGTGTTCCTCCTGGTGTGGTCGAGCACCCTCATGCCGTGCTGGGGCGACCCTTGCTTGTCGTCCGACGTCGTGCGAAGTCGTTCTGAGGCGTAACAGGGGTCGTCCGAGGTCGTCCGAATCCAGGCTCCCCCGCTCTCCCCCTGGGACGCCCACGCCTACTCACGGGTTCTGACGTCGCGCCCTGTCCCAGCCTAATCACCACAAGCCCCACCTCGGCAGGCCCGTCCACCCCCGAGCACCTGTCCGCCGCGTCACAACCCGCCCAGAAGCTGCCCGGAAGTGACGTACACAGCACACGCTTTGGTGAACAAACAGGGCGATTAGCGTGAAGAACCGCGAACCACCTTGCCGCGAAGGTGCCTTGAAACGACGAGGGGCGGCCGATCGCCGGCCGCCCCTCGGCGCGCTCCGCGGAAACCACCGCGACTACTGCCCGGCCTCCGCCTGCAGCCCCCCGTTGTGCGGCCCCGGCTCCAGATCGAACTCCCCGTCCCGCGCTCCCAGCACGAACGCCCGCCACTCCGCCTCGGTGTAGCGCAGCACCGTGTCCGGGTCGAGCGAGGACCGCATCGCCACCGCCCCCTCGGGCAGGTACGCGATCTCGACCCGCTCCTCGTGCTCCTCGGTGCCCGGCGCGCAGTGCCACTCGACACCGGAGATGTCGAGCGCGTAGAGCTCGTCCCGCTCCCGCTCCTTGCGTGCCTTGATCTCCTCAGCCGTCTCCGCCATGCCGTAGCGACCCCTTCCCGACGTACCGGTTCCGAACGTCCGGATCCCGACGTACGAACGACGACGTACGAACGATCCGAACCTGCTCACCCTAGTGGCCCCGCCCGCCCCGTCCGGCAGGTTCGGGGACCAGCGCAAAGACGCCCCCGACCGCCTGGTACCCTGGTCGACGGCCGTTTGTGTACGCACCCCCGGAGCTCCCCGCCCTGGAGGCCGCGCCCAGCGGATCCCCGCCTTCCGAGTCACGGAAGCTCCCCCGAGAAGCAGACCGGGGGCACTCGGTGGCCAGTCACAGACTATGAGGAGTACGCGTGTCGCTCGACGCCGCTACGAAGAAGCAGATCATGTCCGAGTTCGGTACCAAGGAGGGCGACACCGGCTCCCCCGAGGTCCAGGTCGCTCTGCTGTCGCGTCGGATCTCCGACCTGACCGAGCACCTCAAGACCCACAAGCACGACCACCACTCCCGTCGTGGTCTGCTGATCCTGGTCGGTCAGCGCCGCCGGCTGCTGCAGTACCTCGCCAAGAAGGACATCCAGCGCTTCCGTGCGCTGGTCGACCGCCTCGGCATCCGCCGCGGTGCGGCGGGCGCCAAGTAAGACGCCGTGAAGGGAGCGGTTCCCGGCAGAAAGGGGACCGCTCCCTTTGCTGTACGTGCGGAGTGTCACTGCAGCTTTGTAGTGTGGTAGCACAACGCAATACGGACGACACCGCACGACAAGAAGAGGGGAAGCGCGCCTAGCCGCCGCCGGTCCTCGGTAGTGGCCCCCGGGGGAAGCGAGCCCCGGGTGCTTCGATCGAAGACCGGCCCGCACCGCACGGAGCGCTTCTCCGCCACCGTCCCCCTGCCACACGGGCAGCGTGGGACGAAAGACGACAAAGTAACGGAGAAAACGCTAGTGGAGAACGAGACCCACTACGCCGAGGCCGTCATCGACAACGGTCCCTTCGGCACCCGCACCATCCGCTTCGAGACGGGCCGCCTGGCCAAGCAGGCCGCCGGCTCCGCCGTGGCGTACCTGGACGACGACACCATGGTGCTGTCGGCCACCACCGCCTCCAAGAACCCCAAGGACCAGCTCGACTTCTTCCCGCTCACGGTGGACGTCGAGGAGCGGATGTACGCCGCCGGCAAGATCCCCGGCAGCTTCTTCCGCCGTGAGGGCCGGCCCTCCGAGGACGCGATCCTCACCTGCCGCCTGATCGACCGCCCGCTGCGCCCGTCCTTCAAGAAGGGCCTGCGCAACGAGATCCAGGTCGTCGCCACGATCATGGCGCTCAACCCCGACCACCTGTACGACGTCGTCGCGATCAACGCCGCGTCCGCGTCCACGCAGCTGGCCGGTCTGCCCTTCTCCGGCCCGATCGGCGGCGTCCGCGTCGCGCTGATCCGCGGTCAGTGGGTGGCCTTCCCGACGCACACCGAGCTCGAGGACGCCGTCTTCGACATGGTCGTCGCGGGCCGCGTCCTGGAGGACGGCGACGTCGCGATCATGATGGTCGAGGCCGAGGCCACCGAGAAGACCATCAAGCTGGTCGAGGGCGGCGCCGAGGCGCCGACCGAGGAGGTCGTCGCGGCCGGTCTGGACGCCGCGAAGCCCTTCATCAAGGTGCTCTGCAAGGCCCAGTCGGATCTCGCCTCCAAGGCCGCCAAGCCGACCGGCGAGTTCCCGATCTTCCTGGACTACCAGGACGACGTCCTGGAGGCGCTCACCGCCGCCGTCAAGCCCGAGCTCGCACAGGCGCTCACCATCGCCGGCAAGCAGGAGCGCGAGGCGGAGCTCGACCGCGTCAAGCAGCTCGCCGCCGAGAAGCTCCTGCCGGAGTTCGAGGGCCGCGAGAAGGAGATCTCCGCCGCGTACCGCTCGCTGACCAAGACCCTGGTCCGGGAGCGCGTCATCAAGGAGAAGAAGCGCATCGACGGCCGCGGTGTCACCGACATCCGCACCCTGGCCGCCGAGGTCGAGGCCATCCCGCGGGTCCACGGCTCCGCGGTGTTCGAGCGTGGCGAGACCCAGATCCTGGGTGTCACGACGCTGAACATGCTCCGCATGGAGCAGCAGCTGGACACGCTGTCGCCGGTGACCCGCAAGCGCTACATGCACAACTACAACTTCCCGCCGTACTCCACCGGCGAGACCGGCCGCGTCGGCTCCCCGAAGCGCCGCGAGATCGGCCACGGCGCCCTCGCCGAGCGCGCCCTGGTCCCGGTCCTGCCGGCGCGCGAGGAGTTCCCCTACGCGATCCGCCAGGTCTCCGAGGCGCTGAGCTCCAACGGCTCGACGTCCATGGGCTCGGTCTGCGCCTCCACCATGTCGCTGCTGAACGCCGGTGTGCCGCTGAAGGCCCCCGTCGCCGGTATCGCCATGGGCCTGATCTCCCAGGAGATCGAGGGCGAGACGCACTACGTCACCCTCACCGACATCCTCGGTGCGGAGGACGCCTTCGGTGACATGGACTTCAAGGTCGCCGGCACCAAGGAGTTCGTGACCGCCCTCCAGCTCGACACCAAGCTGGACGGCATCCCGGCCTCCGTCCTGGCCGCCGCCCTGAAGCAGGCCCGTGACGCCCGCCTCCACATCCTCGACGTGATGATGGAAGCGATCGACACCCCGGACGAGATGTCCCCGAACGCACCGCGGATCATCACCGTGAAGATCCCGGTCGACAAGATCGGCGAGGTCATCGGCCCCAAGGGCAAGATGATCAACCAGATCCAGGAGGACACGGGCGCCGAGATCACGATCGAGGACGACGGCACGATCTACATCGGTGCCGCCGACGGCCCCTCCGCCGAGGCCGCCCGCGCCACGATCAACGGCATCGCCAACCCGACGATGCCCGAGGTCGGCGAGCGCTACCTCGGTACGGTCGTGAAGACGACCACCTTCGGTGCGTTCGTCTCCCTGCTGCCCGGCAAGGACGGTCTGCTGCACATCTCGCAGATCCGCAAGCTGGCCGGCGGCAAGCGTGTGGAGAACGTCGAGGACGTTCTCGGTGTGGGCGCCAAGGTCCAGGTCGAGATCGCCGAGATCGACTCCCGCGGCAAGCTCTCCCTGATCCCGGTCATCGAGGGCGAAGACAACGATGAGACGAAGGACGACACCGACAAGTGACGTCGAGTAGCTCCCAGGCGACGGCCCGCACCTCCTCCGAGGCGCGGGCCGTCGCCCGTACCCAAACCCTGATCAAGGGCACCAACGGCATCGGCACGGTCCGCAGGACCACCCTCCCCGGCGGCCTGCGCATCGTCACCGAGACCCTGCCATCGGTCCGCTCCGCGACCTTCGGCATCTGGGCGCACGTCGGCTCCCGCGACGAGACCCCGGCCCTGAACGGCGCCACGCACTACCTGGAGCACCTGCTCTTCAAGGGGACGACCCGCAGGTCCGCCCTCGACATCTCCTCCGCGATCGACGCGGTCGGCGGCGAGATGAACGCGTTCACGGCGAAGGAGTACACGTGCTACTACGCGCGCGTGCTCGACACCGACCTGCCCCTCGCCATCGACGTCGTCAGCGACATGCTGACCGGCTCGCTCATCCTCGAAGAGGACGTCGACGTCGAGCGCGGCGCCATCCTCGAAGAGATCGCCATGACCGAGGACGACCCGGGCGACTGCGTGCACGACCTGTTCGCGCACACGATGTTCGGCGACAACCCCCTCGGCCGCCCTGTCCTCGGCACGGTCGACACGGTCAACGCCCTCACCGCCGATCGCATCCGCCGCTTCTACAAGAAGCACTACGATCCGACCCACCTCGTGGTCGCGTGCGCCGGCAACATCGACCACGCCAAGGTCGTACGGCAGGTCCGCGCCGCCTTCGAGAAGGCCGGCGCCTTCAAGGATCTCGCCGCCGAGCCCGTCTCCCCGCGCAGCGGCCGGCGCGCCCTGCGTACCGCCGGCCGGGTCGAGCTGATCGACCGCAAGACCGAGCAGGCCCATGTCGTGCTCGGCATGCCGGGCCTGTCCCGCACGGACGAGCGCCGCTGGGCCCTGGGCGTGCTGAACACCGCGCTCGGCGGCGGCATGTCGTCCCGCCTCTTCCAGGAGGTCCGCGAGAAGCGCGGCCTGGCCTACAGCGTGTACTCGTACACCTCGGGCTTCGCCGACTGCGGCCTGTTCGGCGTGTACGCCGGGTGCAGGCCGTCGCAGGTGCACGACGTGCTGAAGATCTGCCGCGACGAACTCGACCAGGTCGCCGAGCACGGCCTCTCGGACGACGAGATAGGGCGCGCGATCGGCCAGCTCCAGGGCTCCACGGTCCTCGGCCTGGAGGACACCGGCGCGCTGATGAACCGTATCGGCAAGAGCGAGCTGTGCTGGGGCGAGCAGATGTCCGTCGACGACATGCTGTCGCGGATAACCTCGGTCACCCCGGACGACGTCCGCTCGGTCGCCCGCGAGATCCTGGGACGGCGGCCCTCCCTGTCGGTCATCGGCCCGCTGAAGGACAAACAGGCGGCCCGCCTGCACGACGCCGTCGCCTGACAACCTCCTGGTTAAGGAAGCACAAGAGATGAGCAAGCTGCGCGTGGCGGTCCTCGGCGCCAAGGGCCGGATCGGCTCGGAAGCGGTACGAGCCGTCGAAGCCGCCGAGGACATGGAACTGGTCGCCGCGCTGAGCCGCGGCGACAAGCTGGAGACGCTGGCCGAGACCGGCGCCCAGGTCGCGGTCGAGCTGACCACGCCCGACTCGGTCATGGCCAACCTCGACTACTGCGTACGCCACGGCATCCACGCGGTCGTCGGCACCACCGGCTGGACCGACGAGCGCCTCGCGCAGCTGAAGGGCTGGCTGGAGCAGTCCCCGGAGACCGGCGTGCTCATCGCGCCCAACTTCTCCATCGGGGCTGTCCTGACCATGAAGTTCGCGCAGATCGCCGCCCCGTACTTCGAGTCCGTCGAGGTCGTCGAGCTGCACCACCCGAACAAGGTGGACGCCCCCTCCGGCACCGCCACGCGCACCGCCCAGCTCATCGCCGAGGCCCGCCGCAACGCCGGCTCCGCCCCGGCCCCGGACGCCACGGCCACCGCCCTGGACGGTGCCCGCGGCGCCGACGTCGACGGAGTGCCGGTCCACGCCGTCCGGCTGCGCGGCCTGCTCGCCCACCAGGAGGTCCTGCTCGGCGCCGAGGGCGAGACCCTCACGGTCCGGCACGACTCGCTCCACCACAGCAGCTTCATGCCGGGCATCCTGCTCGGCGCCCGCCGGGTGGGGAGTGTCCCGGGCCTGACCTTCGGCCTGGAACACTTCCTGGACCTGAGCTGAGCCCCTGACCGTCATGCGCGCGAAGCTCACCTACGCCCTCACGGCCGCCGTCCTGGTCGTCTATTTCCTCCTGGTCGGCAGCCGCGGCGTCCTGCTCATCGAGACCGGCACGCCCCTCACCGTCACCTTCGGCGTCGCGGTGCTGATCCTGCCGGTCATCGGCCTGTGGTTCCTGTGGAAGAACACCCAGTTCGTCCGCAGGGCCAACGCCCTCGCCGCCGAACTCGACGCCGAGGGCGGCCTGCCCGTCGACGAACTGAGGCGCACCCCCAGCGGGCGGATCGACCGGGACTCGGCCGACGAGGTCTTCGCCAAGCGCAAGGCGGAGACGGAGGCCGCCCCCGACGACTGGCGCACCTGGTTCCGCCTCGCCGTCGCCTACCACGACGCCCGCGACACCCCGCGCGCCCGCAAGGCGATGCAACGCGCGATCGCCCTGCACGACGGCAAGCAGCCCGAGACGGCCTGAACCGCACTCCGGTCATGCCGGAGGGGCCGGACCGCGAACGGTCCGGCCCCTCCGGCATGAGAATCCGGGATTCCCGAGGGACGTCAGTGCGGGCGGTACTCGTCCGCCCACGCCTCCACGGAGTCCGCCGCCCGGTCGAAGGCCTCCACCCGGCCCAGGAAGTCCGCGTTGTGCGTGGTCAGCAGCGCCGGCCCACCGTCGGGCGACTGCCCCTGCCGGACGAGCAGCAGCGCCTGCCCCTGCACCGCCCGGGGCAGCCCCAGCCAGCGCACCGGCTGCTGCACCGTGCGCACGGCGGCGACCTGCTCCCAGGACGCCGTACGTGTCGTGAGGAACCCCACGTGCCGCAGCCCGCGCGCGCTCACCCACACGCCCATGCGCAGCAGCCGCAGCGCCCCGGCGATGACGAGCAGAGCGAGCCCGAAGACCACACCGGCCGAGGCCGGTTCGGCCGTCGCCGCGATGATGACCGCCGCGAACAGCACGAACGAGGCGAGCAGCAGCGCCAGCGCCGCCGCCCCAACCCGCCAGGGTCCGGGCCGGTACGGCCGCCGCCAGCGGTCACGGTCGTCGTACGGCAGCGGAACGTCGTCCGTCGCCTCGAAAACGCGGTCGGCCGTCAGGAAGGGCAGGGGCACGGCTGGTCCTCACTCGATCCATGCGTGGGCTGTGCCCGGTGAGGCTACCGATCTGTGTCCCCGGTCACCACTGGCGGGGGGCCGGATGGAGTCACCGCCGGACTGCGGCGGTTCAGTTCTTCTGCGACGCCTGTGACTGCTGGGGCTGTGAGCCGGGGTGGTCGACCGACAGCGCGGGCGTCCCGACGATCAGGGATCCCACGAGCCCCGCCACGATGGTCAGACCCAGCAGCCAGCGCCCGGCCATCTGGCCGACGGATGGCCGCTCAGGCGGTGGGGGAGTGACATTACTGCGGAACCTGTCGGCCTCGGCGACGAAGGCGAACGGTACGGGTTCACGCCGACCGAACATCAGGGGTGCTTCTCCCTTCAGGGGTGGATCATTCTCATCCGTAGAGACGAGCGAACTCCCTCAGAGGTGCCCTGTTTCACCGACTTCATTGCGGCACGCCACCGATCGCGCGATTTTCGTCGGGCCGTAGAGTGGCGTCGCCACACGACGAGATGGGAAGGCCCTGCCAACCGTGACCGACACCCCCGCCGACGACCTCAAGCCCAGCTACCGCAGCGATGTGACCGTCGAGCTGGTCAAGCACACCGCGTCCGACGCGGACGTCCTGTTCGCCGCCCGCGTCTCGACCCTCGGCGAGCAGTCCCTGGACGAGCTGAACAAGGATCCCGAGCGCTCCAAGGGCCTGATCAACTACCTGATGCGGGACCGGCACGGCAGCCCCTTCGAGCACAACTCGATGACCTTCTTCATCAGCGCCCCGATCTTCGTCTTCCGCGAGTTCATGCGGCACCGCGTCGGCTGGTCGTACAACGAGGAAAGCGGCCGCTACCGGGAGCTCCAGCCGGTCTTCTACGTCCCCGACGAGTCCCGCAAGCTCGTCCAGGAGGGCCGCCCCGGCAAGTACGTCTTCGTCGAGGGCACCCAGGCCCAGCAGGAGCTGGTCGGCCGCGTGATGGAGGACTCCTACCGGCAGGCCTACGAGGCCTACCGGGAGATGCTCGCCGCCGGTGTCGCCCGCGAGGTCGCCCGCGCGGTCCTCCCGGTCGGCCTGTACTCCTCGATGTACGCCACCTGCAACGCCCGCTCGCTGATGCACTTCCTCGGTCTGCGCACCCAGCACGAGCTGGCCAAGGTCCCGTCCTTCCCGCAGCGCGAGATCGAGATGGTCGGCGAGAAGATGGAGGCCGAGTGGGCCAGGCTCATGCCGCTCACCTACGCCGCCTTCAACGCGAACGGACGCGTGGCGCCGTAACGCGCCCCCGTTCCCCGGTCAGGTACAGATGTACGGTTCAGTCGCACGAAGTGTCCGTATTGCAGCATTTCGAGAAGTTCATCTAGCCTGATCAAACGGGTCCGGCACTGCTTGAACCCCCGAGCAGGCAGTGCCGGGCTCCATCTTTGTCACGACTTGTCGCCTCCCCCTAGGGCAGACCCGGTCCTGAGCAACGAGTAGCGTGTAACCCATGGCTCCGACCTCGACTCCGCAGACCCCCTTCGGGCGGGTCCTCACCGCCATGGTCACGCCCTTCAAGGCGGACGGCGCACTCGACCTCGACGGCGCGCAGCGGCTCGCCACCCACCTGGTGGACGCAGGCAACGACGGCCTGGTCATCAACGGCACCACGGGCGAGTCGCCGACCACCAGCGATGCGGAGAAAGCGGATCTCGTACGGGCGGTCCTTCAGGCCGTCGGCGACCGCGCCCACGTCGTGGCCGGAGTCGGCACCAACAACACCCACCACAGCATCGAACTCGCCCGCGCGGCGGAGCGCACCGGCGCACACGGCCTGCTCCTCGTGACCCCGTACTACAACAAACCCCCGCAAGAGGGCCTCTACCGGCACTTCACGGCCGTCGCCGACGCCACCGAGCTGCCGGTCATGCTCTACGACATCCCCGGCCGCAGCGGCGTCCCGATCAACACGGAGACGCTCGTCCGCCTCGCCGAGCACCCCCGGATCGTCGCCAACAAGGACGCCAAGGGCGACCTGGGCCGGGCGAGCTGGGCCATCGCCCGCTCCGGCCTCGCCTGGTACTCGGGCGACGACATGCTGAACCTGCCCCTGCTCTCCGTCGGCGCGGTCGGCTTCGTCTCGGTCGTCGGCCACGTGGTCACCCCCGAGCTGTGCGCCCTGGTCGAGGCGTACACCTCGGGCGACGTCCAGAAGGCCACCGAGATCCACCAGAAGCTGCTCTCGGTCTACACGGGCATGTTCCGCACCCAGGGCGTGATGACGACCAAGGCGGCGCTCGCCCTGAAGGGTCTGCCCGGCGGGCCCCTGCGCGCCCCCATGGTCGAGTGCGCGCCCGAGGAGATCGAGCAACTCAAGATCGATCTTGCCGCCGGCGGGGTACAGCTCTGACACCAGACTTCGCGCGGACCCCCCGCGCACCTGCTTCACAACTGAATAAGCGGGCCACCGGTGCCCGCACCACTCCATACGACAACTGCTTCTGCACGAACGTCATGCGCGCCACGTGCCCAACCGGTACGTGGCGCGCGTGGTGAGGAGAGTCTTTTGAGTCATCCGCATCCCGAACTCAGCCCGCCCCCGCCGCTTCCCGAAGGCGGCCTGCGGGTCACCCCGCTCGGCGGTCTCGGCGAAATCGGCCGGAACATGACGGTCTTCGAGTACGGCGGTCGCCTGCTGATCGTCGACTGCGGAGTGCTCTTCCCCGAGGAGGAGCAGCCCGGAATCGACCTGATCCTGCCGGACTTCTCGTCCATCAGGGACCGCCTCGACGACATCGAGGGCATCGTCCTCACGCACGGCCACGAGGACCACATCGGTGGCGTCCCCTACCTCTTGCGCGAGAAGCCGGACATCCCGCTGATCGGCTCCAAGCTGACCCTCGCCCTCATCGAGGCCAAGCTCCAGGAGCACCGCATCCGCCCGTACACCCTCGAGGTGGCGGAAGGGCACCGCGAGCGCATCGGCCCCTTCGACTGCGAGTTCGTCGCGGTCAACCACTCCATCCCCGACGCGCTGGCCGTCGCCATCCGCACCCCCGCGGGCATGGTGGTCCACACCGGCGACTTCAAGATGGACCAGCTCCCGCTGGACAGCCGCCTCACGGACCTCCACGCATTCGCACGCCTGAGCGAGGAAGGCATCGACCTCCTGCTCTCGGACTCGACGAACGCCGAGGTCCCGGGCTTCGTCCCGCCCGAGCGGGAGATCTCCAACGTCCTGCGACAGGTCTTCGCCGGCGCCCGCAAGCGCATCATCGTCGCGAGCTTCGCCAGCCACGTCCACCGCATCCAGCAGATCCTGGACGCGGCGCACGAGTACGGGCGCCGCGTCGCCTTCGTCGGGCGCTCGATGGTCCGCAACATGGGCATCGCGCGCGACCTGGGCTACCTGAAAGTCCCCCCGGGCCTGGTCGTGGACGTCAAGACGCTCGACGACCTCCCGGACAGCGAGGTGGTCCTCGTCTGCACGGGCTCCCAGGGCGAACCCATGGCGGCGCTGTCGAGGATGGCCAACAGGGACCACCAGATCCGCATCGTCCAGGGCGACACGGTGATCCTGGCGTCGTCCCTGATCCCCGGCAACGAGAACGCGGTCTACCGCGTGATCAACGGCCTGACCCGCTGGGGCGCCAACGTGGTCCACAAGGGCAACGCCAAGGTCCACGTCTCCGGCCACGCGTCCGCGGGCGAACTGCTGTACTTCTACAACATCTGCCGCCCGAAGAACCTGATGCCGGTGCACGGCGAATGGCGCCACCTGCGCGCCAACGCCGAGCTGGGCGCCCTGACCGGCGTCCCCCACGACCGCATCGTCATCGCCGAGGACGGCGTCGCCGTCGACCTCGTCGAGGGCAAGGCCAAGATCTCGGGCAAGGTCCAGGCGGGTTACGTCTACGTCGACGGCCTCTCGGTCGGCGACGTGGGAGAGCCGGCCCTCAAGGACCGCAAGATCCTCGGCGACGAGGGCATCATCTCGGTCTTCGTGGTCATGGACTCGTCCACCGGGAAGATCACCGGCGGTCCGCACATCCAGGCCCGCGGCTCCGGCATCGAGGACTCCGCCTTCGGAGACGTGATCCCCAGGGTCACGGAGGTACTCGAGCGCTCCGCCCAGGACGGAGTGGTCGAACCCCACCAGCTCCAGCAGCTCATTCGCCGCACGCTGGGCAAGTGGGTCTCGGACACCTACCGGCGCCGGCCGATGATCCTGCCTGTGGTCGTGGAGGTCTGACGGTCCGTCGGGTCTGAGCAGGCGCCAACTGGGAGCGGGGCTCCTCGATTTGCATCGAGGAGCCCCGCTCCAGTAGGTTTACAACTCCTTCCGAAGGGGCACCCGGCCAACTCCAGCGCCGGGAACCATGCTCCGGTGAGGGAGGGAAATCCGACTCAGAAACCTCTGATAAAGTCGGAACCGCCGGAAAGGGAAACGCGGAAGCGGGAACCTGGAAAGCACCGAGGAAATCGGATCGAGAAGATCTGATAGAGTCGGAAACGCAAGACCGAAGGGAAGCGCCCGGAGGAAAGCCCGAGAGGGTGAGTACAAAGGAAGCGACCGTTCCTTGAGAA